>JANWJM010000151.1 GCA_025449475.1 Thermoactinomycetaceae bacterium | reverse complement strand
ACTTACAACCGAAGTGATTACAGAAAAGCTAGATTTTCAATGATTTTTGGTAAAGCTAGTCTTTTAGCCTTGATATATGGTGCTTTTTTCAAAGCTTTTTTCTTTTCACACTTTTTGGGGCCCGTAGGAATTTTGTTGGGTACTTTTCTAAGTTATAAATACTTTTTTAGAAAAAGAAAAAAGACAACAGAAAAATATTTAGATAACAAAATCGATGCTGCACGAACTTTAGACAATTTGGGAGAACATGAAGCTGCAAGAGAGTTATTAGAAAAAGATCTTAGAAATGCTGAGAAAGTTATAAAAAGTTTTGATAAGCGTTCAGGTTTATTTGGTAAAATAAGAGAGGGAGCTTTATTTCGTAAAATCGGAGAAGTACTAAGGATCAATCGAGACACTGGCAGAACATATTAAAAAACACCAGCGAGTATGTTGTCACTGGGGTTTTGAATACCATTTTCGCTGATACCACCATTTGCTAACAAGACCATGGCGGGGTGCAAAGAGGAAACTGAATAAGAAAAGGATCCCTGCCATCATAGCCATACAACCAGCAATGGAAGCATCTAGAGGAACAGCGAGTAAATAGCCGCCGATTGCGCTTAATATCCCGAAGAGTATGCTGAGACTCAGCATGAGATGAAAGCGATCTGTCCAAAGATATGCTGTTGCAGCGGGGGCGATCAGCATCGCCACAACCAAGATGGCACCGACACTTTCGAATGAAGCGACCGTTGTCAAGGAAACCATTCCCATCAGAAGATAATGAAAGAATGCAACGGGAATACCGACAGCCGCAGCGAGGGCGGGGTCAAATGTCGTTAGCTTGAACTGCTTAAAGAAGAGAAGAATGATAAGTAAATTAAGTAGGAATACCCCACCTACCATCCATAGCGCACGTGGACCCATATTGAGATCCCCCAATTGCCATGTATCCCATTGTACATAGGCAATTTCCCCATAGAGAACACAATCAAGGTCCAGATCGATCTGCCGGGTATAGAGGGATATCAGGATCACACCGAGGGCGAAGAGAGCGGTAAAAGTTACACTTAAAGCAGCATCCGCTTGCACACCGTTCTGCTTCATCCATTGGATGATGATCGTTGATAAAAGCCCAACGAGAGTGGCTCCCACCAACATGGGAAAAGATTCCCGAGAGCCGCTGATGAGAAAGGCGAATACAATTCCGGGTAGGATTGCATGACTGATTGCATCCCCAAGCATGGCCATACGTCGAAGGATTAAAAAGCACCCCAATATTCCACAGGAGCTTGCTACCAATGAACCAATGAGCATAATCCAGAAACTACTCAAGGGACTCCCTCCCTTTCGTCGTGCGGATTTGTTGTTTTTTCTGAAATTGATACCGCCGGATCCATCTACTGATTAATCCTCGTTTAGGGGCTAGGAGTAAAGAGATCAAAAAGAGACATGTAGCTGCAATCACAATAATGGGTCCTGTCGACATATGTTCAATCATTCCGCTCATGATTGTTCCCAATATTCCTGAAAGAGCTCCTATTCCTGCTGAGATCAATACCATATGATCAAGACGTTCCGTCCAATATCGAGCAGCTGCAGCGGGAGTGATTAGAAGAGCCGCCATTAGGACGATTCCTGCTGCTTGCAGACCATTGACAACTGCGATCACGAGCAAAAACATCAATAGAAGATCGAGAAATCGCATGGGAAAGCCGAGAATCGCTCCAAATTGGGGATCAAAACATAATATTTTTAACTCCTTAAAGAGGAGAAAAGTGATCAATATCAATATAACAGCGGATATACCCATCACGCGAATATCGGATTCAACCAGCGCCGCCGATTGTCCGAATAAGAATTTGTCTAAACCACTTTGATTCCCATTATGGCTATGCTGAATTTGGGTAAGCAAGACGATCCCGATGCCAAAAAAGACAGATAATACAAGGCCAAGAGCGGTATCTTCTTTGATTCTGGAATAGCGCGTAACCCAGATGATCACAAGCGAAGCAAGTGTCCCCGACACGATGGCACCGATCATAAAGGTAAAGGGATTTTTGGATCCCGTAATCAGAAAAGCGAGGCAAATACCCGGAAGAGCAGCATGTGCCAACACATCTCCAATTAATCCCCGTTTACGAAGGAAGGCAAAACTTCCTAACACACCGCTCGAAATCCCTAATAAAGTTGTTCCGATCATCACCCATAAGGCATTTGGTTCTTGGAACCACTGTGTAAAAAAAGTCATCATTTCTCACCTTACCATGAAAGCATTTGCTTGGGTTGAAAGGACGGTCAGTTTTCCACCATATGTTTGTTGCAGTCGATCGATTTGAAAAACTTCTTTGGTCGGTCCAGCTGCAATAATTTTGCGATTAAGGAGCAAGAGAGAATCAAAATACTCTTCGACGGTTTGTAAATCATGATGAACCACAAAAACGGTTTTTTCCTGTTGTTTGAGATCGTGCAATACGTGAATAATGGCTTTTTCTGTTGCGGCATCCACACCGGCAAACGGTTCATCCATGAGATAAATTTGCGCTTCTTGTGCAAGCGCTCGCGCTAGAAATACCCGTTGTTGTTGACCGCCTGAGAGCTGGCTAATTTGTCGATCCGCTAACTCAGCCATCCCCACTTTCTCTAAACATTCCATTGCGAATTGGCGATCCGCACGATTGGGTCTGCGAAACCAACCCAGCTTACCATACCGCCCCATTAAAACCACATCAAATACATTGGTCGGAAAATCCCAATCGACCGACTCTCGTTGAGGAACATAACCGATCTTGTGCCGTTGTTGTTTGATCGGCTGACCATCGATCAGAACAGTTCCAGTTGCGAGAGGCAATAATCCCATAATGGCCTTGAGCAAGGTGGATTTTCCAGCTCCGTTTGGACCTATGATTCCGATACATTCCCCCTTTGGTGAGGTATAGTGAATATCTGTCAATACCAGCTTTTTGTGATAGGCAACCGAAAGGTTCTGAATTTCGATTGGTGGTGTCACAACGATCCTCTCCCTTTTTCTCTCGTTATTTTAACGAAGATACAATTGTATCGACATTTGATCGAAACATTTTTAAGTAAGTATCTGCTTCAGATTCGGGTCCTCCCAAAGCATCCGAATACAGCTCCCCTCCAATTTGAACCTGCCAGTTTTTCGCCTTCGCTCCATTGACAACCGCTTCAATCGATTTCTTAGGAACACTTGACTCGATAAATACGGCTTTAATTTTCTTTTGAACGATGAAGTCAACCAGCCTTTGTACATCTTTTAATCCATACTCGGAAGCAGTACTCAATCCCTGCAATCCGACCACTTCGATACCATATGCGCGACCAAAATAGCCAAACGCATCATGAGCCGTAATTAAGATCCGTCGATCTTTGGGAATCAATTCAATCTGCTTTTTTGCATAGTCATCCAATTCTTGGAGTTGGTTCAGATATTGTTGAGCCTGTTTCTGGTATTCGTCTTGATGTTGTGGGTCAACGTTGATCAAGCCTTGTTCAACTTGTTGAACAGCTTCTTTCCACAGTTGGATATCAAACCAAATATGTGGGTCGTATTGATGATGCCCGGTTTCAATTAACTTGTTTTTGTCAATTTGTTCGGCGACGGCAATCACCGGTTTCTTTTTACCAATTTGTTGAAGAATGTCTGTCATTTTTCCTTCCAGATGTAAGCCGTTGTAAAAGATCAAATCAGCCTTCTCAAGTTTCGAGATATCTCCTGAGGATGCTTTATAAAGATGCGGATCTACGCCGGGGCCCATGAGTTCGGTCACCTCTACATGACGTCCTCCCACTTGACGGACGATATCCGCGATCATGCCAGTTGTCGTCGTTACTTGTAGTTGATTGTTTTGGATGGATGAATCCGATGAACATCCTAGACAGATGAGCCATATACAAAGAGTGAGAAGCCACATATAACGTTTCAACATACTAGTTCCCCCATCTTTTTTTGCCCAAGGACATATATTATTCTATAGGCAACAATTTTTATATACAACCATATAATTTGCCCTGGGGCAAAAACTTGGTCATCATTTATCTTATTCATTCTTATATTTAATGTCAATATAGTTTTCTATTAAAATGTCATTAGTAAGGCGAAGAGTTGCCAGTGATTGTTGATAGGGGTGAAATCACACGTTAAAGTAAACTTTCATGAAATAGTATAAAAATAGTTGCTGTTTAAAACTTTTAATTATGTTAGAATGAGTATGTTATTGATAATTTCATCATGGTTGCATCACAGGAGTGACGCCTTTGCGATTACAAACATTTGCTAGGGTGGGGATGATCTCAGCTTTTCTTTTTTCGATGGGATGTACAGAACCTTCCGATTCAACTCATTCCCCGAAACAGTCTGAATTGAAGGTGGAACATAAAAAGGGAGTTAATCAACAAGCAACTACTCAATATCAGTCCAAATCATCCCTATCCAAGGAATTTGTGTATATCAGTGAAGCTGAGAGAAAAGAGTTGGTAGATTTAAAAAAACAACCGATCATTTATAAAGGCTCCAATTACTCAAAAAAGGTTGCGCTTACTTTTGATGATGGTCCTGATATAGATGTTACAAAGAAGATATTAAAAATTCTAAGAGAAGAACACGTTTCGGCGACTTTTTTTGTCACGGGACGAATGGTAAAAGAATATCCCGAGATGTTAAAACAGATATATGAAGAAGGACATGTGATCGGAAATCATACTTGGAGTCACCCACAACTTACAAAGTTGTCCGATCAAGCGATTGAAAAGGAATTACAACGAACCAATCAAATTGTAGAAAATGAGATCGGAAAGAAAATACATTTATTTCGTCCTCCCTATGGAGCTACTAATTTGCGTGTACAAAAACTAATTAAGGAAAAAGGATATTACATTATTAATTGGAGTGTCGATACCAATGATTGGAGAGGAAATTCGGGCACAACGATTGAAGGAATTGTGAAGAAGCAAGTATCCAATGGCGGGATTATTCTACAGCATAACGCAGGAAACAACTTGCAAGGTACAGTAGATGCTTTACCCAAAATGATCTCCTTCCTAAGGAAACAAAATTATCAACTTGTAACAGTAGATCAATTATTGGATGTGCCACCATATAAGGAACCAACTCAATGAATGGTAATAACATTTGCATGCAAGAAAATATCAAGCGGTAGCGTTATCGATTTGGATGACTTCCGTGTGCTTTCTTGCAGACAAGTGTTTTTTTTAATTAATAGGATGCCGTTTTTTGACTTTTACTCTTATGAAGATTTAGATCATTGGACTTTATAATGATCATCCAATACAATGAAATGAGAGGGTAGGGGAGTTGAACTGATGACGAGAAAAAATATAAGGAGTAATCCCAATGAAAAGCAAATATTAATAAAAGTTTTAGATTTATTGTTACGATATCATCGGCATTTAGGATTAAGTCATGAACAGTATATTTTATTACATACCTGTATTCAGTATGAAGACATGACAACGATTGAAGATATTACCGGTTTTTCTGAACAGAAAATTGTATCGATGCTAACAGAGTTGATGGAGCAGCAACTCATTGTTTATCATGCAGAAAAAGGAATTGAAATTGAGCCCTTGTACGAAAAATTATTGGCAGCCGAAAGAAGTACACTTCCCTTACGGGAAATGTTAGTTCGTGAATATCAAAATAAAAATCAAAATGAACGACAACAAATTGGACGTGTAGAATTGGTTCCTATGAAAGAAGGCATCGCGATCCGATGGTTAGATGGAAACATGTTAACATTAGAAAAAACAAGAGAATTAATAGATGAACTAAATACATATATCAAGTCGGCTGTGAAGGAAGAATTGCAACAGACAAATCGACGTCTATTTGCGGATCCAAGGCGAAAAGAGAGATATCCTTTAAATGATAGAATGAAAAAAGTGTCGAGAACATAAAAAAACGAATATTGGCGGAAAAGAACCTTATTTATTTTTTTGAAAAATAGTAAACTATAAAACAAGTATAGCAAATGATAAAAAATGCTTAAGTGTTTGGCTGTGAGAGGAGGACGTGAGTGCGAATAATGGGAATCGATCCTGGACTTGCCATCGTAGGTTTTGGCATTTTGGATCAGAAAGGGAATAATCTAGAGCCTGTTGATTTCGGATGTATTAAGACGGAATCAAATTTGCAGTTATCAACTAGGTTGAAACAGATTTATGATGCTTGTTCGTTTATTATTGAGGAACACCAACCGGATATCGTTGCAATTGAAAAAATATTCTTTAACCGCAATGTAACAACTGCGTTTTCAGTGGGACAAGCCAGAGGAGTCATTATGCTTGCGATTGAGGAAGCAGGACTACCCATTAGTGAATACACGCCATTACAGGTGAAAAATGCGGTGGTGGGTTATGGTCAAGCGGAGAAAAAACAGATTCAAGAGATGGTAAAAATGCTTTTGTCGCTTCCGAGGATTCCCCAACCTGACGATGTTGCAGATGCACTAGCCATCGCCATTTGCGAGGCTCACACAGATGTTTATGAAACTAGGTGAGGACACGAGATGATTGATTTTGTTAGAGGAGAAATGGTTTATCAACAACATGATTCAGTCACAGTCGAAGTCAATGGGATCGGTTATCGGATTTATATCCCAGCCAATGTCACTTATGAGCAAGGGGACAGCGTTTTACTCTACACTCATCTTGTGATTCGCGAAGATGCGCATACACTCTATGGATTTCCTACAATGGAAGAGCGTGATCTGTTTCGATTGCTGTTGGAAGTGTCCGGCATCGGTCCAAAAGCGGGATTGGCAATGCTTTCTTCTGGGAATCCGAAACAGATTGTAACAGCGATTCAATTGGAAGATGTAAAGTTCCTCACAAAGATCCCAGGGATCGGAAAGAAAACCGCTCAGCGTCTTATTTTGGATTTAAAGGATAAATGTAAAGAATGGTCGTTGGATCAAGGAATGGATGTACAACCACAGAGTCCCCCTCTCCGACAACTACCATTTGATCGAGAAGCCGTTGAAGCCTTGATGGGGCTCGGATATAATGAAAATGAAGCAGAACAATCGGTCAAGTCGGTTCTCCAAATGAGCGAAGGACGGATTTCATCCACTGAAGAGCTTATTAAAAAAGCACTACAAGTCACAATGAAACGATAAGGGAGGGTGAGGCAAATGGAAGATCGAATCATCTCTTCAAAAATGGCTATGGAAGATGAGATGGTCGAGTTCAGTTTGCGCCCTCGGTATTTTAATGAGTATATTGGTCAAAAAGTCGCAAAACAAAATTTACAGGTGTATATAGAAGCAGCGAAGCTTCGAAAGGAAGCATTGGATCATGTTCTCTTGTACGGACCGCCAGGGCTTGGAAAAACAACCTTATCTTATATCATTGCCAATGAATTGGGAGTAAATATCCATACAACTTCGGGTCCAGCAATCGAGAGAGCAGGAGATCTTGCAGCGATTCTAACCAATTTGAATCCGTATGATTTGTTATTTATTGATGAGATTCATCGGCTGAATCGCTCGGTAGAAGAGATTTTATATCCTGCAATGGAAGATTTTGCATTGGATATCATGATTGGGAAAGGTCCAAGTGCTCGATCGGTTCGATTAGATCTGCCTGCATTTACGTTAGTAGGGGCGACCACTCGCGCAGGATCGCTCTCCGCTCCGTTAAGAGATCGGTTCGGGGTTGTGAGCAGATTGGAGTTTTACTCGGTGGAAGAATTAATGCTCATCATCATGCGTACAGCCGATCGATTAGCAACGAAAATTGACGAAGCAGGGGCACTCGAAATTGCGAAAAGATCAAGGGGAACACCTCGGATCGCCAATCGTTTGCTAAGACGTGTTCGTGATTTTGTCCAAGTCGAAGGGGATGGAGTGATTACACGGGAAGCCTCCCTTCATGCATTGGATCGGATTCAAGTGGATAAACTAGGCTTAGATCATGTGGATCACAAGCTGTTACACACAATTATGGATACCTTTCAAGGGGGTCCGGTCGGTTTAGAGACACTTGCAGCAGCGATTGGCGAGGAGCCAAATACGATCGAAGATGTGTACGAACCTTTCTTAATGCAGAAGGGATTACTCAAGCGAACGCCACGAGGACGAATGGCTACACCTCGTTGTTATCAGCATTTTGGGGTGAAATATACAGAATGAATCCAATAGCCAAGATCTTCATTATTTCTGGGCTTATCTTTGTATTGATTGGGCTTTTTTGGCAATTTGGAAGTCGGTTGTTCCCCCTCGGAAAGCTTCCTGGTGATATCTTGATTAAACAAGGTAATTTCACACTATACTTTCCCATCGTAACCTGTATACTGATTAGCTTGCTCTTATCATTGGTTTTTTATCTCTTTCGCCTGTTTCGATAACAGGCGGTTTCTTTTTCAAATGGAGTGTGATCCGTAATGAATGTATCAGATTTCGATTATCATTTACCCGAAGAACGTATTGCCCAAACACCGACGAAGCGAAGAGAGGATTCCCGTTTATTAGTGATGGAGCGTATTACCGGCGAGCGGATTCATTCCTATTTTCATCGGATATCGAAATTTTTAAGACCGGCTGATGTATTAGTGTTAAATAATAGCCGAGTTCGACCTGCTCGCTTACAGGGGAGAAAAGAGACAGGTGCTAAGATTGAACTATTGATTTTGAAACCGTTGGGGGAAGATATTTGGGAAGCATTGGTGAAACCATCCAAACGAATCAAACCTGGAACCGTGGTGAAGTTGGGTGAAGGAAGAGCGACAGCTGTTGCACTTAAAAAAAGTGATGTCGATGGTGGGTGGATGTTTCAATTTCATGATCCACAGGGAAAAGTCGAACAACTTTTTGATGAAGTTGGCACCATGCCCCTTCCTCCTTATATTCATCAACGATTAGAGGACCCTGAGCGCTATCAGACTGTGTATGCGAAGAAGCTCGGTTCTGCTGCTGCTCCTACAGCAGGGTTGCATTTCACAGAAGAATTGTTATCGACGATCAAAAATAAAGGAATTGAGATTGCCTACCTTACGCTTCATGTTGGTTTAGGAACTTTTCGACCCGTGCAAACCGATCGGATCGAAGATCATCGCATGCATGCAGAGTATTTTGAATTGACCCAATCTGAAGCCGAAAAAATTTATCAGGCTAAAAAGAATGGTGGAAGGGTGGTTGCTGTGGGTACAACTTCTGCCCGAACCTTAGAGACAATCGCCCAACAGCACAAGGGAGAAATTGTAGCCGCAAAGGGGTGGTCCGATTTATTCATTTATCCGGGATTCTCCTTTCAAGTGATTGATGGCTTGCTTACAAACTTTCATTTGCCAAAGTCGACGTTGTTAATGTTGGTCAGTGCGTTTAGTTCGAGAGAGCATATTTTAGCAGCATATCAAGAAGCGATTGAGAAGAGATATCGATTTTTTAGTTTTGGAGATGCCATGTTAATCATTTGATACATGAAAAAAAAGGATATGATTTGTCTTTTTTTTCTTAATCAAGTATTCTGGAAGAGGTAATGATCCGCAAATGGCGAATGATTCAACAGAGGGTGATGGTGTTGGCATTGCATTTTGAACTTATAAAAGTATGTAAACAATCAGGGGCTCGCCTCGGTCGCATACATACGCAGCATGGAGTGATTGAGACACCGATTTTTATGCCTGTAGGAACGCAGGCGACTGTGAAAACATTAAGTCCAGAAGAATTAAAAGAGGTAGGCAGTCAAATCATTTTAAGCAATACATATCATCTTTTTTTACGTCCAGGTCACGAGATCGTGGAAGAAGCTGGTGGATTGCACGCTTTTATGAATTGGGATTCCCCGATTTTAACGGATAGTGGAGGATTTCAAGTCTTCAGTTTAAATGCTCTGCGTGAGATTTCGGAGGAAGGAGTCGCCTTTCGGTCGCATATAAGCGGTGAAAAACTTTTTTTAAGTCCAGAGAAATCGATCGAGATTCAAAATGCCTTAGGGGCCGATATTATCATGGCCTTTGATGAGTGCACACCTTACCCCGCTGAACGCCAATATGTGGAAGATTCCATGCGGCGAACGATTCGCTGGGCAAAACGTTGCATAAAAGCTCATCAGCGTCCCGATGAGCAAGCATTGTTTGGAATTGTTCAGGGTGGTATGGATTTGGACTTGCGGCGAGAGAGTGCAGAGCGATTAATCGAACTTGATTTTCCTGGGTATGCGATCGGCGGGTTAAGTGTGGGAGAACCCAAGGAACAGATGTATGAGGTTCTTGAGTCGACCACGGGTCTCTTGCCAGCCAATAAACCGAGGTATCTGATGGGTGTTGGTTCACCTGATTCGCTTGTGAGGGGAGCGATCTATGGCGTCGATATGTTTGACTGTGTTTTGCCTACACGGATCGCTCGAAACGGAACGGCAATGACCAGCATGGGCAGGCTAGTTGTAAGAAATGCAAAATTCGCCCGCGATTTCACCCCGCTCGATCCAAACTGCGATTGCTATACGTGTCGCTCTTATTCAAGAGCCTATTTACGACATTTAGTAAAGGCAGAAGAAATTTTTGGATTAAGGCTCATCTCTTATCATAATCTCTATTTCCTACTCCGATTGATGGAAAAGGTAAGAGAAGCAATTCGACAAGATCGATTGCTTGACTTTGGAGAACAGTTTATCAAACAATACTATGGAACAACCGATATTCAATTAACTTTTTAGAGGAGGTGGATGGATTACGACATGGAGTCGTAATCGTAGAACATGCAACAACAATTATTATCGTTTTTACCATTGGTGTTGGTTTTTGTAGTCTTCTATTTTTTGTTACTCCGACCGCAGAGAAAAAGAGAAAAAGAGCGTATGATTATGCTAAATTCGTTAAGAAGAGGAGATAAGGTGATCACCATTGGTGGTTTGCATGGATCGATCGTGGATTTGACGGAGGAAAAAGTAACTTTAAAAGTGAATGAGAATTCACGTTTGGTTTTTGAGCGTTCAGCGATCAATCAAGTTATTAAAAAGGAAGATGACAAAAAGAAAGATACAGAGAAATGATCATTTGAGAAAGGGATGGGTGATGAGGAAGAAGTTACAATCATTTACCATCCCTTTTTTCGGGTAGTCTTTCGGAAAGAGGAAACAATCGTTGTGTAAGCGATGGATTCTCACTGTTGGTAGTATGGGGCAATGCGATCAATTCGATTGGTCCATATGACACCTGTAAAATGTTCTGGGAGGCGTTTGATGTCCGCTGGAGTATCAAAGCCACTTGAAAAACTCATTCCGGATCCTTTCACGATTACCACACGGGTGTTGGCTTGATCCATCCGATGTTGAAATTTATAAGGCCATCCCCATAGAAATGGGGCGAGTTGATCTGGGATGTGTAATTGGGTATCTTT
>JANWJM010000150.1 GCA_025449475.1 Thermoactinomycetaceae bacterium | reverse complement strand
TTGCAAATCAACACCTGGCGCAATTTCGGTAAGAAGGATTCCGTTTTCTGTTGCCTTAAATACTGCTCGTTCCGTGACAAACAAAACTTCTTGGTTTCTTCGTTTGGCATATTGACTATTAAATGTAATTTGTTCAACTGCGGATACGAACTTGGGATTCCGTCCCTCTTTCACAATGGTGAGTTTGCCATCGGTGATAGAAGTTTCCAATCCGCCTGTCGTAAACGTGCAGCAAAAAACAACTTTTTTTGTATTTTGTGAGATATCCACGAATCCACCTGTTCCAATCAAGTTTGGACCAAATTTGCTAACGTTTACATTTCCATTTTTGTCAATTTCTCCTGCGCCGAGGAAGGTGATATCCAATCCGCCACCATGATAGAAATCAAATTGATACGGTTGATCAATGATTGCAGATGGATTATACGATACCCCAAAAATCAGACCTCTTGCAGGAATTCCACCAACTAACCCCTGTTCAATCGTGAATGTAATTTGATCCAAAATCCCCTCCTCTGCGGCAACATTGGCGACACCATCCGCCATACCTACTCCTAAATTAACGACACTACCCGGTTGAAGCTCCTGAAAGGCTCTTCTAGCTACAATTTTGCGATGATTCAGAGGCATAGGCTCAATTCGCTTGATCGGAACTTGGATATGCCCACTAAACGACGGATTGTATTCGCTTTCAACCGTTTGATGCTGTTCTGGATGCAGGACAATATAATCGACCATAATTCCGGGAACCACCACTAGATTCGCAGGCAATGTGCCCGATTTCGCCAATCTCTTTACTTGAGCAATGACAACACCGCCTGAATTCTTTGTTGCTTGTGCCATCGATAAGAGTTCAAGGCGTGCTCCTTCTTCTTCAATCGTTAGATTTCCATCTTCATCAGCCGTTGTTGCCCGAATAAATGTGTAGTCAATCGGGAATCGAGGATAAAAAAGATATTTTTCTCCTTCTAATTCAATCAATTTTACAAGTGATTCCTTAGTTACTTCATTTAGCTTTCCACCTTCATATCTTGGGTCAATAAACGTTTCCAATCCAACTTTTGTGATAATCCCGGGCATTCCACTTGCGATTTCGCGAAACAGTTTGGACATGACCCCTTGTGGGAAATTATAGGCTTCAATCTCATTCGCTAATGCTAATTTTCCCATTCCTGGTGCCATCGCCCAATTTCCTGCGATCACTCGTTTGACCAAGTTCTTATGTGCCAGATGCCCAATGCCCCCATTTTTTCGATCCCCGATTCCTGTACAATGAATCAAGGTGAGATTTCGGGGACTACCTGTCTGTAAAAACCGTTGTTCGAGTGTCTTCAATAGTAAATCAGGCTCAAGTAGTCCGCCACCCGATCCCTCTACTGTCAATGCAGCATGATCGGGGATGAGATTTATTGCTTCTTCAGCACCAATGACTTTCTTGGACATACAATCCCTCACTTTGTCAAACTATTCACCCGTGAATATTGGCGTTGATTTGTTGAAATAGGCATCTTTTCCTCTTCGATGATCAACGGTTCCAGCATGAAGACCTGCCTCTAGACTTTCGATAAAGCTATATAAAGACGTATGATTCGCCATTTCGTCAATCAGCCTTTTCGAAAGCATGATGGGAATGGGTGCATTTTTTGTAATCGTTTGAATAAGTCGTTCTTCTTCTTCTTTGATTTTCTGAGCACTGCCAACGACATTTATAATCCCCATTTGATAAGCTTCTTCAGCCGTATATTTTTTTCCAGTGAAAATCATTTCTTTGGCTTTGCTCGCTCCGACTAAAGGAACCAATCGACTGAGTCCAGCCCAACCAGGTGCATTTCCTAAACTCGCTTCAGGAAAACCGATAACGGTATCTTCTGTTGCAAGACGCAAATCACAAGCGAGAGCCAACTCCAATCCTCCACCCAAAACCCATTTATGAAGCACAGCAACAGTAGGGATCTTTAAAGCGGCTAAACGACCAAAAACGCGTGTTCCAAATTGGGAAGCAAGGTACGATTCACTCACGTTATAACGGCTCCAATCATGAATATCCGCACCCACCGAGAAAGCTCTTTCACAAGATGACTTAATCACTAGCAAGCGAACTTCCTTTAACGACTTCTCCTCCACGCGATGGATCGCTTGATCCAGTTCTTCCATCATTTCTTCTGATAACGCATTCAACTTTGACGGACGATTTAACCAAATGGTCGCAACGGAAAGCTTATCATCAATCTCTAAACGAATCAGCAATTGTCACCTCCTCGGAAACCGGTTTCCTAAAAGGGGTTAAAAAAAACTATTTTATCAACCCTTTTTTCTCTTCTTCCCAATGTGAAACGATCCCAGCTGGTGAGTACGTAAACATCATCTTCATCAATTGATGACTATCATTGATAAGTTCATGTTCGGTATGTGGTGGCACATAGACCGCAACGCCACTTCTGACCTTCGAAACCTCTTCTCCTACACGAATTTTCCCTTCTCCTTCAAGGATGACATACACTTCTTCTTGTTCGTGGGAATGGAGCGGAACCTTGCCATTGGGTTCTAACTCCACGAAACCCATGACAAAATTTTTCGCTTGAATCGGGCTATGAGCACCGATAAAAACTTTTGTGCGTCTTCCCGCAGGAAATCGAGTGCCTTCAACTTTGCTTATATCTATGATATCCATTTGTATTCTCCTTCAACATCTTCAAATCATAACTCCTCCACCGTTTGGCAATAGTGTCTGACCAACGTATAAACTGGCATCGGCTGAAGCGAGAAACACCACCGTCGGTGCAATTTCATCCGGGGTTCCCAACCGTCCAATCGCAACAGAGCTTTCTTTTTGAGCTAGCCAATCCTTGTCTTTGATAAAAGGAGCTGTCATATCTGTTACGATTGGTCCTGGTGCAACTGCGTTCACCCGGATCCCATGCGGGATCACTTCTTGCGCTAATGATTTGGTGAATGCAATCACGCCTGCCTTAGCAGCGGAATAATGTGTAATGCCAACGCCTCCTTTATAACCCAATTGAGAAGCAATATTAATAATGGCGCCATTTTTCGCTTTCATCATATATGGAAGTACGGCTTTACTTACAATGAATACACTTTTTAGATCAGTGTCTAGGATCTCATTCCATTCATGTTCTTCCATATCAATGAGCAGCGTTTCATTCAATTTACCGGCATTATTCACCAAGATGTCGATTCCACCAAAATCTTCAACGATCTCTTGTATCCTTCGCTTGATTGTTTGACTGTCGGTTACATCGGCTTCATAAGCTTTTGCCTGACATCCAAGTGAATGAAGCTCCTCCATTTTCTGTTCGGGATATGGTTCAAACGGTGGATATACAATTGCAATTTTCGCTCCAGCTTGCGCCAAAGCTTTCGATATACTCCATCCTAATCCTCTACCACCGCCCGTTACTACTGCAACTTTGTCTAGTAACTTTGGATTCAGATGATCCACCTCCTGTTATCGTACGAATGGTACATATGAATCAAATAGGAAATCGGTTTCTTGTTATTTTATTTTAGTATAAAAACATTAAAAATCAAGGGGTAAATTCTTTTCCTCTCTTGGAATCGCGGCAGGAAAAGTTAACCAATTCCCTGAAGAGACCCATCCCTCAAGGAGGAAAAGAATCAATACAGGTTTCCAGTAGTTGTTCTTAAATATAAAAATGGCTGCCATCTTGGCAGCCATCTCGGGCTACATAGTGAATATCTTAGCAGTCCTCCATATCGACAGTCTCCACGGGAGTTGGATTCCCGCCTATTTCATTGTAAGAAAGACAAACTTTTCTGGCAAGGAACGGATCATACTTGTGGAACAGGATCAATAGACATCTTTCCACTCATCAATGTTCTCTTTGTCAAACTTAAATGGATCCCCCAGCATAATCTGTGTCCCTTCTCCATCTTCCACCACTTCTTTTTCACCCAGTCGACCCGCATTCAATTTCTCTCCAACTTTTCCAGTGATTTTTTCCTCCGCTAACGCAATGGCAACATGCCCCGAGAGATAGCCCACATCGATGGGATTCCAGAGGTACATCCATGGACTAACTCCGTTTTTAATATACTCTGCCATCTCACTCGGCAATCCCAATCCTGTCACGATCACTTTTCCTTGTAATCCCTTATCTTGAATGACCTTCGAAGCAGCTGCGATCCCCACAGTGGTTGGAGCGATGATTGCTTTCAAATTGGGATAGGTTTTGAGGAGCGCTTCTGTTTCCGAGACACTTTTATCACGCAGATCGTCCCCATACGCAATCTTTACTAATTCTATATCCTTATACTTGGGATCTTCTAACTCCTTCTTCATCCATTCAATCCAAAGGTTCTGGTTACTTGCTTGAGAGGTCGCGCTGAGAATGGCAATTTCTCCTTTGCCTCCAATCATTTCAGAGACTGCTTCAATTTGAATGCGTCCAACACGTTCTGGATCCGCCTGGTTCACATGTACCAACCGACTTTCAGGATTGACAGCGGAATCGACTGAAAAAACTTTAATGCCTCGATTCTTGGCCTTGTTTAAGGATGGTTGAAGCGCATCATAATCATTGGCCACTACGGCAATCGCATCAACCCGTTGAGCAATTAATTCTTCAATCACCTGAATCTGTGCTTCAGCAGTAGGTTGATCAGGAGCCTTGTAAATTGCCTCACCACCCACTTCTTCAACTGCCTCTTTAAATCCATCCATCATTCTCTCACCATACGGGTTTCCTGTGTTTTTAAAGACAAGCGCCACTTTTTTCTTTCCACCGTCTGAGGTCTCATTCGTTGAACTACATCCCACAACCACAGATAAAACCAAGAGAATCGCCAAGCCTAAGGAAAATAACTTTTTCATTTGTAAACCTCCATTTCCTCTCATTATTTTTTACCTGCGTGAAAACAGTTTTCGAAGATTGAGATTGGGAATCATCACTGAAACAATTAACAAGAGACCTACAATAATCAACTGTGTCTGTGAAGGGACATTGATCAAACCTAAACCATAACGCAAAAACCCAATGATAAACACTGCCAACACGGCTCCAATCATTCGACCTTTTCCTCCAGCTGTACTCACCCCCCCCAATGCGACCATTGCAATGACCTCCAATTCATACATGGTGGCAATATTGGGTCGTGTACTCCCCATCTTGGATGTCAAGAAGAGAGCAGTCACTGCTGCCATCAATCCGGTCAATGTGAAGACAATCAGTTTGATCCGATCGACTTCAATTCCGGAAAACCGGCTTGCAGTTGGATTTGACCCAATCGCATAAACTTTTTTGCCAAAGTTGGTTCGATGCAGAAGGAGGCCAAAAATGATGGCAAAGATGAGAAAAACAATAAAGATAAAAGGGACTTGCCCCACATAACCCCATCCAAGATAATCAAACCATGAGGGAAAGTTTCCAGCGGATTGATTCTCCAAGATCATATAAGCGATGCCTCGATATAAAATCATCGTGATCAGTGTGACGATCACCGCGGACAATTCCTTAAACTTCACGATCAATAAGCCATTGAAAAGTCCACATAGGGTTCCTACCAATAAACAAATAACTATAGCGAGTTCCATTGGAACCCCTTTTGTATAAAGATCTCCCATCACCACAGAAGAAAGGGCGACTATCGAAGCAACAGAAATGTCAATATCGGCTAAAATCATGACGAA
>JANWJM010000149.1 GCA_025449475.1 Thermoactinomycetaceae bacterium | reverse complement strand
TGAATTTGTTCATTCCACTTCGGTAAATGTTCAGCCATCTCGTTTAACTGATTCTCCAAGAGAGGAAGCGTATTGAGAACAATGATGATCAAAGAGAGTAAAAAAAGTGAATAGATCAAAAGAACAGCAATGGAACGGGGGACAGATAGTCTACTTAATGCATTTACAATCGGATTTAAGAGATAAGAGATAATCATAGCAATTATAAATGGTCCCAAAACCGCTTTCAGAAACTGAAAAAGACCACTTAAGAAAGGAAGAATTTTGCATAATAGATAGATGATCCCTACCACGACTAAGGCAAGTAAGGATAAGAGCAGGATTCTTGCTTCATTCCATCGTTTCACGTAACCTTCATCCTTCCAAAAAAACGGACTACCTTAAGATACTGTCCTTGTACATGGTTTATGACAAAAAGCCTCTGGGGATCCCAGAGGCAAGTCCGTTTCTTCAACCTCTCAAGAGACGGCGAAATGGACGTCGACCCATTATTACGAAAAAGAAACGATTAAAGCCAATTCGTCGCATCATTCTTCCCCAGAATGTTGATCCATTTGTCCGATATAGAAAGCCAATCATGATTGCCAACAAACTTACGATCAACATGGTGATCCCATATTTCATGATGCTCCTCCTTTGCTTTGGAATGAAGCCGTCGAATCATCCGAAAACAGGTCATTCAGTGAGCTAAGACTTCCATCCTCTTCTACTTGAAAAATGGAGGTAATCTGATGGTCGTGGTTAATGGTGAGTTCGATAAAACAATGCCAACAGTACAATTGATTTGTACCCACCTTTCCCAGGTCGTGAGAATTACAATTCGGACAACGCAACATCATTCTTCCCTACCTTTGATCCCGCTTCTGAACTTTTACATGATCTTTTTTGGCGATCAATACATCCTGTCCCCAAACCAACGGTTCAGAAGCTTTGAGAACTTTTCTGCCCTCCATGAGATCGTCGATCCAGCCATCAGAGAGCTCGTATCCAATAATTGTTCCCATTTCTTCCATAAAATAGACGTTTTCAATGACTCCTAATTCATATCCACTTGTTAAAAGAACTGAACGTCCTTTTAACATTTTTTGACCGGAACAGATCCCTGTTAAATCCTTTGCCATCGCTTCATCAAAGGGAAGAATGCGCTGTTTACTCCGGATCACAACAGCATCTTTACCAATCGATTCGATATTGTCATGGGGGACATATCTTCTTCTTCGGAGCCAACCACCATCCTCCAATAGAATGCCACTAAAACGCTGTGAAGGATCAAAGAGAACATCCCTCACTACGCCCACTTTTTTACCTGTTTCAAGATGAAAAACAGAAAGACCGATCACTTCCTGGGATTTGAGCAAAAGGAATCAACCTCCTTTAGCTACCCTTAGTATGGATCAGTCCTTCTCGCTCATTCAGGTAGTTTTTAACTCGTCTTCCTGAATCAATTCTTTTAATCGGCTATTTCTTTTTAATGTTTCTCCTCGCTGAATTCCTTTGATAAACGCTTCTTTCTGACCACATAAAATAAGGTAGGATTTACTCCTGGTGATAGCTGTATAAATCAAATGGCGTTGCAGCATATGTCGATAAGCATGAAGAACGGGAAAAATGACAATTGGGAACTCCGATCCTTGGGCTTTATGAACGGAACAAGCATAAGCCAATTGTAACTGACTCACTTGATTTCGTTTATAGGGACCTTCCAGCTGATCAAAGACAACCCATAAAACGGGTTGATTCGCTGATGCCTCTTCATCAATCGCTGAAACTCTGCCCATGTCTCCGTTGTAGATGGGATGCTCGGTATGATTCACCAATTGCAACACCTTATCGCCCAATCGAAAGGTTGTATCTCCCCATGTCACTTCTTTTTTCGTCGGATCTTTGGGATTGACAGCTTCTTGTATTTTTCGATTTAACTGATGAATCCCGCTGACTCCCTTGTAAATAGGCGCTAATACCTGAACATCATTCAACGTATATCCTCTTTTGATCGCATTGAGATAGGTTTGTAATACGATGGAACTTGCTTGTTCCTGATTGCATGGAAAGAAACGCCTGTCATCGCGAGGTTTTAGTAGATCATCCGGAACTTTCCCTTCCTTAAGACAATGTGCCAATTGGATAATGGACGAGCCTTCTTCTTGACGAAAAATCTCATTCAACTCAACACGTGGGATCTCTTTGACTTGAAGCAAATGATGTAAAACTTGCCCAGGACCGACAGAAGGAAGTTGATCCTCATCCCCAACCAATATGACTTGCATACCATTAGGAACAGCTCGAAACAACTGATTCGCCAGCCAGGTGTCGAGCATGGAAGCTTCATCAACAATCAGTAGGGTCCCCTCGATGGGATGGTCGATATCATGTTCAAAATAATCTCCACGAAACCCAAGCAAACGATGAATGGTCATTGCGGGTAAGCCGGTTGTTTCGGAAATCCGCTTAGCCGCTCGACCCGTGGGAGCCACCAAACGAATTGGTAAATCCATGGAATCATGATCGTCAGGTTGAATCGAGAACTCATGTAGTTTGGCAAATGCTTGACAGATCCCTTTAATCACAGTCGTTTTTCCGGTTCCAGGTCCTCCTGTCAGGATCATAAAAGGAGAAGTTAAGGCCGTGATCAATGCCTCCCGTTGCTTCTCCGCATAGCTTACCTGTTCACGTTCTTCAATTTCACCAATTGCTTGATAAATATCTGCGATTGCAATCGGTTCACATTCATAAGAGAGTATTTCCTTTACCTTTTTGGCTATTCCTTGTTCCGCATAATAGAGGCTTGGCAAATAATACCGATCCTCTTCACCAATCAAACGCTCTTCATCGATCAGCTGCTGAATATATTGGTGCTGCTTATCTTGTGAAAACTGCTCTTCCAGCTTTTTCTCACCAAACAGTTGCCCCATCTGTTCTGCGACTTGCTCTTTAGTGAGATAAACATGTCCCATGGACAATGAAGCCTCTTTCATCAGATATAAGACCGCCGCTTGAAAGCGTTTAGGATGATCGTCGGCAAATCCTTGTCGCCGAGCGATGTCGTCCGCTCGCTGAAAGCCAATCCCCTCAATATCATCGATCAGACGATATGGATCCTCCTTAATCACTGTCAATGTTTCCTGCTTATAGGTTTGAACAATTTTATAGGCACTAACAGGTCCCAAACCCAACGAGTATAAGTAGACCAAAATCCTTTCAATGGCAAAATGCTCCTGTAAACCACTCGAAATGCTCTGAATTTGAGCAGTGGTAATTCCCGTTACTTCCTTTAACCGTTCAGGATTTTGCGCAATTTCTTCCAGTGCTTCGACCCCAAAATGATCCACAATTTTCTGGGCAGTTTTTTTACCAACCCCGTGAAAAAGACCGCTTGATAAATATTTCACGACCGCTTCTGTTGTATTTGGCAATTCTTTTTGAAATCGCCCCACATGAAATTGGATCCCAAACTTCGGATGATCGACCCAATTTCCAAAGAAAGTATAAAGTTCTCCTTCTTGAAGCCGCAAAATGTGCCCAACAACGGTTACCTCATCCAATCCCTCATCCGAGGATGTTTCCTCAATTTCAATCAAATAGACACCGTATCCGTTTTCCTCATTATAGAAGATTTCCTGACGGACAATTCCCTTGATGAAATATTCGGATGCTACACTTTCTTGCCATTGATTCATCATTTCGCCCTCTCAAAAAGAACTTGCGTTTTCTGTCGCAAGTTCTGATTAGAAGTCATCTTTAATTTCGCCCATGATCGCTTCCATCGCACATTCCGTAGAACAATACTTTTTTTGATGATCCTCTACTTCCCCATAAGCGATTTGCGTGGGATCAAATTCATGTTCACAATAGAAACATTTTCGCATTTGGGGAACTTCACTTAAACCTTTTTTGAGCTGATACAATTGGTTATCATCCAACTTTAAAAAATCGCAAATAAATTCGATGATCGCTTCCTTATTATCAAAATAAACGGGATCTTCTCTTTTATATTTTTGAGGATTCCACCAGACCCAACGACCATCCGAGAGATATGTGACATGATATTCATCGTAGATACACTCCGATGAATTTTCAAGCTTCTCAAAAGATGGGAAGCCAATCTCTGCTGCTAAATTCTCCATTAATGCACGATCAATCTCATCGAGCATCTCTTTTAAATCCATATTATCCATCTTAGATTCCCATTTTTCCATTTTCATCATTGAGTTCAGATTCACCTTACCTCTGCCTTTCTACTCTTATCTTCATACCCCTATTTCAGAAACGAAAACAAATTATTTACTCAACTGATGAATAATCTTTTCAATCACTTTGGCAGCTTTGACAATCTCATCGAACGTTGTTTGATACCCAAAGCTAAAACGTATCGCCGAGTCGATCACTTCTCCAGGAAGATTCATCGCTTCCAAGACATGCGATCTTTCCAAGGAACCCGACGTACATGCTGAACCACTTGAACATGCAATTCCATTTAAATCTAAATTGATGAGCATTGTTTCCGAATCGATTCCGATGAAGCTAATATTACAGATATGAGGTAGTACATCATGGGGATGTCCATTGATGACAAAACGAATCTTTCGATTGTGCAATTCTTCAATAAATCGTTGACGGATTTCTTTCATGTGCATGAGATGATCATTTCTACGCTTTGAGGAGATTTCTACTGCTTTCCCAAAGCCAAGAATCCCTGGTACATTTTCCGTTCCAGGTCTTTTCCTCCGTTCCTGTGAACCGCCAAACATTCGGGGGAGGATGGAATGACTCTCTGAAACATACAGGGCTCCTACTCCTTTAGGGCCCCCAATTTTATGACTTGACAATGTCAATAAGTCGATCATTAATTCATCCACATCGATTCTTTCTACTCCAAAGGCTTGTACGGCATCGGTATGGAAGAGAACACCGATCTCTTTTGCCAGCTCTCCGATTTTCTTTATAGGTTGAATGGTTCCAACTTCATTGTTCCCATACATCACGGATATCAAAGCAGTTTTGCGATTCAATGCGTTCTTCAGTTGATCGATATCTACTTTTCCTTCTGTGTCAACCGGCAAATACGTCACACGAAAACCGCACCTCTCTAAATAGTGGCAGGCATCCAAGACCGCGTGGTGTTCAATCGCTGTTATAATAATATGATCTTTTGAATGTTCTTTCATTCGTAACGCTGTACCGAGTAAAGCCAGATTATCTGCTTCCGTTCCCCCACTAGTAAAAAAAATCTGTCTGGGTTCAGCATTGATTTCCTGCGCACTTTTCTGCCGTGCTTCATCCATGGCTGTACGAACGACTCGTCCATAATGATGAATGCTGGAAGGATTCCCAAATTTCTCATCGAAAAAAGGCAACATTGCTTCTTTGACTTCTGGAAGAACGGAAGTGGTCGCTGCATGGTCTAAATAGATGGGCATGACATACCTTCCTTGTTAAATATAATACATATACTGATCATCTTCACCGTCTGAGGAGTAATTGATCAAATGTGCAAGCATGGTAGAATCCAATTCATGAGCGATGGTATCTTGAATTCGTTTCCATAAGTCTCTTCTAGCTGGATCTTCTTCTTCATGAAATTCAACAATACTGATCGGTCCTTCCAAGACACGAATCACATCGCCTGCAGAAATTTCTTCAGGGGATCGAGTCAGTTTATATCCACCATACGCGCCTCGAATGCTACGAACCAGTCCAGCATTTCGTAGTGGAGCTACCAATTGTTCTAAATAATGTTCAGAAAGAGAATGACGTTCGGCAATGCTTTTGAGCGGAATGGGGCCCTTGCCGTAGTGCTTCGCTAAATCCATCATAATGGTAAGCCCATATCTCCCTTTCGTCGATATCTTCAACTTTCACACCTCTTTTCCAACCATTCAAGTAACACTCTTTCATTATAATACCATTTTGTGTTTGATGTCTAAAATATCCATCTAACTCTCGATAGTTATTTGACACTCCATGTGGGAATGAATTAAATCCGTTTAATGGATGATCCTGAAACAATCAAAGATCAAAAATGGTTGCTTCAAGCCATCCCATGAAGGGATTACCAAGCAACGCCGTCTTTCAACCCCACGATTCAAATCGTGGGCGTTCAGACAGCATTTTCTATAAAGCTAGCTCTTCTTTAGGGTTAAAATCGTAAGCAAACGATGATTCACTTCTAAAAAATATTGAAGGGTGGGTCCATTTAAAAAAGCAAGAACCAACGTCCCAACCGAGACAGGTCCTCCCAATATCCATCCCAATCCTAATACAGAGACTTCCATGATCGTCCGAATCATCCGAATTGATAACCTCAATTTCTTGTGTAACGCTAACATCAACGAGTCGCGGGGACCAGCTCCAAAGTTTGCAGTAATATATAAGCTGAGTCCATACGCTTGAATGATCAGCCCTAATAGTAACCAAATCCATTGTACAAAAATTTGAGAGGGATCAGGGACCCATCCAAAATAGATGATCACATCCATAAAAATCCCTATCAAAACCATATTTCCAACCAAGCCCCAGCGGATTCGCTTTCGATCCAACCATATGAGAACAATCAATACAATGGCTCCAACCAAAATCACACAAGATCCAACTGATAATCGGGTGACGTTGGCTAATCCAATATGGAGTACGTCCCAAGGAGAAACTCCTAACTGTGCCTGAATGGTAAAAACAATCCCTAAAGCAACAAACCAAAGTCCTAAGAAATAAAAAAGACTCCGCCAGATCAATTCCTTTCCGCGAGTCGTGAAACCAAGCTTGTTCATGTCCCCACCTTCATTTCCAATCATAGTACAAAATTGATTGTCGTAATTCAATATTTTTGAGACATTTTTTTCACAAAACGCAGACACTTTCGTTTTTTATAAAAAAAGAAAGAGCCCCCATTATGCCGCGGCTCTCCTTAGTTTTGGGCCTGCTCTTCCAAGCAGGTGGGTGTTCTGCACTTATAGTCATGGGTCCCTCCAACATTGGATGAAGGCTTCCACTCACATAAGTGACCCGAACTCCCTATGAATATGTGTTGGCTCAAAACTTCGGTTTACACGTACATCTGAGGAACTCTTTGATAGCTATATATTAGCACAAAGAAGATACTTTGGCAAGAATCCGCTTACATGCGCTTCCTTGCGCGAATCCCTAATTCATCCAGTTGTTTTTGATCTACTGTTGACGGCGCTTCGGTCATGATACATCGAGCGTTGGTTGTTTTTGGGAAGGCAATACACTCTCGGATATTATCACGGCCAGCCATAACCATGATCAAGCGATCAAATCCAAAAGCAATCCCTCCATGTGGCGGTGCACCATATTCAAACGCCTCTAAGAGAAAACCAAATTTTTGTCTTGCTTCCTCTTCAGAAATTTGTAGCACCTCAAAAATCTGTTCTTGGACTTCACGCTCGTGAACCCGCTGGCTCCCACTGCTCAATTCATATCCATTCAAGACCAAATCATCACTAATGGCGCGCACTTTGCTGGGATCGGTCTTAAGCAATGACAAATCTTCTCTTTTGGGCATCGTAAACGGATGGTGCATCGCCTGATAACGCTGCTCATCTTGATCATATTCGAACATCGGGAAATCAGTAATCCATACAAAAACAAACTGATTGGGATCGATCAACTGAAGCTCTTTCCCCAATCGTATTCGCAGTTCACCCAAAACAGCAGCAACGGTCTTGGGACGATCCGCTACAAAGAACAATAAATCCCCTGGCTCCGCTTTGGCACGCGAAGCAATGGCAGCCAGCTCTTCCGATGAGAAAAATTTTGCAATAGGACCCTTTACACCGTCCTCTCTCCACGCTAACCAAGCGAGCCCTTTTGCGCCAATCGATGTCGCTATTTCTCCCCACTGATCAATCTCTTTTCGGCTCCAATGAGCGCATTGTTTAACATTGATCGCTTTGACCTGTCCACCCGACTTGATCGTATTCGCAAACACTTTAAAGGAGGAGTTTCTAAGCGTATCCGAAAGATCGATCAGCTCCATTGCAAAACGAAGATCGGGTTTATCGGTTCCATATCGATCCATCGCTTCCTGATAGGTCAACCTTGGAAAGGGGATCCTTAGGTTGACATTCAGTACATCCTTGAATAAATCGACCATCATCTCTTCCATTAAAGCCAAGAGATCATCACGAGAGAGAAAAGAGGTTTCGATATCGAGCTGTGTAAATTCTGGCTGACGATCGGTTCGCAAGTCTTCATCACGAAAACAACGTGTAATTTGGAAATAGCGTTCATACCCAGCTACCATTAACAATTGCTTAAACAACTGCGGTGACTGTGGTAAGGCGTAAAACTCTCCCTGATGGAGCCGGCTTGGAACCAGATAATCACGAGCGCCTTCTGGAGTTGTTTTTGTCAGCATCGGTGTTTCAACTTCAATAAACCCCGGTTTGTCTAAGAAGCGCCGAATCGATTGCATCGCTCGATGACGGAGAAGGAGAGTTTGTTGCATATTTTTTCGCCGCAAATCAAGATAGCGATACCTAAGGCGCACCATTTCATCAATCTCTACACCATCCTCTATGGGAAAAGGAGGGGTTTTGGAGCGATTAAAGATTTGCAGCTCATCTCCCAAAATTTCAATTTCTCCTGTTTCGATTTTTGGGTTAATCGTCTCTTCCGAACGTTCCACAACTTTTCCTTTCACAGCAATGACATATTCACTCCGCACTTGATCAGCAAGCCGAATCGCATCTTCCGATATATCGGGATTAAAGACGATTTGAACCACTCCGGATCGATCACGTAGATCAATAAAAATTAATCCCCCTAAATCCCTTCTTTTTTGTACCCAACCATTTACAACCACTTGTTGTCCGATTGTTTCCTTGGATAATTGATTCGCCTCATGTGTTCGATAAATTTCTTTCAACCTTGTACACTCCTTTCTTTACATATGCAACCACTTGCTGCACAGGGATCAGTTCTTGTACTCCAGTTTCCAAACACTTCACACTGATATTCGCATTTTTTCGTTCATGTTCACCTAGAATGAGTGCATAGCGTGACTTTGCACGGTTGGCTGCTTTCAATTGCGCTTTCATTTTTCGATCAGCATAATCCATATCGCACTTTAAGCCGGCCTGACGCAATTCAAACAAGAGACGCAAGGCCTCTGGCTTTGACTCCTCATCCAAGACCACAAGATAACAATCAAGACCAGGCTCCTCAGGAATGGGAACCTGTTGTTGCTCACAAGCGAGTAGCACTCTTTCTAGACCAATCCCAAAACCAATCCCAGGCAACTCAGGTCCACCCAATTCATTGACCAAACGGTTATACCGACCACCACCGCCAATGGTACCGGCATGCACCCCATCCACATTGGTGATAAATTCAAATGCGGTCAACGTATAATAGTCCAAGCCGCGAACCAAACGTGGATTGACGATATATGGGATCTGGAGTATGTCCAAATACTGTTTAAGCCTTTCAAAATGTGTGGCACATCGTTCATTTAAATCATCCAGCATCACAGGCGCATGAGCAATCAATTCTTGAATATTTGGATCTTTACTATCCAATATGCGCATCGGATTTCGATCAAGACGATTTTGATCTTCGGCAGAGAGTTGATCACGATAAGGCCTGAAATAGTCGATCAACTTCTGACGATAGACAGCACGGCATTCAGCATCTCCCACACTATTGATCTCCACTCGAACATCCTTGAGACCGAGTGAGGAAAAAAAGTTAATTCCCAATGCAATCACTTCTGCATCGAGCGCTGGATCATCGCTGCCAAAAACTTCGACACCAAATTGGTGGAATTGTCGAAAACGACCTGCTTGGGGTTTTTCATAGCGAAACATCGGACCAAGATAATAGTACTTCTGCGGATCACTTTGAGCATATTTCTTATGCTCGACAAAGGCTCGAACGATTCCTGCCGTCCCTTCGGGACGAAGTGTAAGACTCCTTTGATTGCGATCGTGAAACGTATACATTTCCTTTCCAACGATATCCGTTGTCTCACCCACTCCACGAATAAAGAGATCGGTTTGCTCAAAAATTGGCGTTCGAACCTCTGTATAATGGCTTCGTCGACAAAGATCATGAATCAACTTTTCAAGCCAATGCCATTTTCCAATATCCTCATTCATAATGTCATATGTACCACGTGGCAAACGATAATTCATCATTCACACAACCTTTCTCCAATATAAAAACTCTCCTCCCTAGCATCAGGGACGAGAGCTTTCCTTTCCCGCGGTACCACCCAAATTGAAAATCAAGATCCATCATGATTTTCCACTCTGTGAATTAACGCACCAGGCGTCTTTGTCTACTGACTGTTTGACAGCGTTCGCCAAAGAACCTCTGGGTGTCTTTCATTGTCTCGTTGCAAAGAGAACCTTTCAGCCTTGGGATTCTCATCTCTATTTGCCCGTATAACAACTACTTTTCCCATCATCGGATTCATCATGATATTCACTTTGTAAACGTATTTTCGATTATACAGAATTATAAGCAGTGAATCAATATCCAATCTTCGATTGTGTTTTGATGGGTGGTTATGTATATGAGTAAACACGCCTTTTTCACGATATGGATCCAATGATTCTCTTGGTAAATTTCTTCTACTAACTGCCTAAATCACTCTTCCGCTCCTGATCGTTAACGAAAGATACGGTTGTTTTCCATTTCGTCGATATTCTTGTTCCATATGATTCATTGTATCAGTATAATGAATACGAAAAGAATTGGAGATAAAAAATGGTTGCTCTCAGCCATCCCATGATAGGATTACCAAGCTACGCCGTCTTTCAGCCCACGATCCAAACCGTGGACTTTCAGACGGCATTTTCTGGAATGATTTTGAAAGGACGTGCACGAAATGAAGTTCTGGGTTTTTCTCGGCAGCCTTAACATGGTTATCGCCATTGCTTTAGGTGCTTTTGGTGCACATGGTCTTAAAGGGAAAATTAGCAAACAAATGTTTGAAAACTGGACAACAGGAGCCCATTATCACATTATTCACGCACTGGCTCTGTTATTTATTGGATTATTGATCCTCAAAGCCAATCATCATACCTCTCTAGTCTCTCTCTCAGGTTGGTTGATATTGATTGGCATTCTACTATTCTCCGGTTCTCTCTATGTGATGGCGCTTACCAACATCAAAACCTTCGGAGCCATTACTCCCTTCGGAGGATTTTCCTTTATTATCGCTTGGCTCCTCATCGCTTATAGCGCATGGAAATCACTTAGTTAACCATTGAAAGCATGGTTGCAACAACCATGCTTTCGCTCATGATTCCCATCGCTAATCCTGATTTCATTAAGTTCCGCTTTTAAAGGAGACTTCAAAATCGCCTGTAAAGTCATCATCAGGAATATTGGGCATTACAACTTTGTGTAGTTTTACCTCTTTTTCAGTCGGCCATGGGTGATAATTGGCCCACTTGTTTAATTCTTGATTAAATACGGCCCTAGCGATGAATACATCTTTTCGTTCATTATCAACAGTCAACCATACCACCGCATAATGCCGCCTTAAATGCAAAAACTCTTGTTCATCGATTAAAGGAATTTGCCCAGCCCAATGTTTCGCATCGTTCTCGTTGTGTACTCGAAAAATAATTTTATTCGCAAATGCAATATTACAGATAATGCGCATCTTTTCCGGAATATCAAAAAATGTCCCTGAAGCAGCTGTCACTCGAACCCCCAACATCCAAGCTCGAACCAATAACATCATTAAGGAACGACCCGCATACATCCCAAAGTCATCCAAAAACAGATTGACATTTACTTTCTCTTCTGGTGGCAAGGTCCTTTGCTCAAATATCGATAAATACACAAAAGCCAAAAACATTGCATTGAAAAACGCACCTAGATCAAAGCCAAAATCCCATCTTCCACCATGGAAAACAACAACTGCCTTCTCTTCCAATAGCGCTTTTCTTAAATCAAATGTAACAGGATGACAGATTCCCTTCTCTAACCGCTCCACGCTCAAAATTCTCGAAAGCAAATTCAGAATTGGAGTAATATAGGTTGTCCGATATTTTTCATCGTTTCGAATCTGCTGCGTTTTTTGCATCCAGTAAGTGCGATGTGTGGAGTGTTTGGGCAACACTTGAATCAATTTTAAACGGTATTTTTCATTGATCAACAATTCCCGAATATGGCGGAAGTCGATCGAGGGGATTGCTTTTTTCCACTCCGGCGATACTTCTCGTGCTTTTCGCAACGATAGATAAGCCTCTTTGAGAATCTCAAGATCCGGAATTTTTTGGTCATAGACGGTATCAAATAGACCACAAATCAACTCCACCATTAGATCCGCAGGAAACTGATCAAGTGATAAAAAGTTAATGCCAGCTTCAGCGGGTGTCAACATATCAATGATATAAACCTTCTTATGTGGCGGAATATACTGCAAGTAAATCTGCGCTTCATGTGGAGCACTTGCGATCACCACTGAGGCTTGATCCGGATCTGCAAAAATAGGAATCGCGTTTTGAGCCATGGTTGTCGACTTACCCGTTCCACCTGTTCCGATCACCATTAGATTCCGAGCTCTCATCGCTTCCGTTAATCCTATTTTTAATCCATCTTCTGTTTCAACCAATGGAAAATCAGCATTAACGGGAATTCCTTGCGGGATTGGTAATCGTTTGTGAAGAAAACGATCCAACCCAGACACTTGCAAATTGGGAGAGGGGATCTCGAGAAGTGCTGCTAGATGAAAGGACATAAACCACATTTTGGGTCCTAAAAACAAAGAAGGCATCTTTTTCTCATAGAGATGTTTCCACCAATAATTGCGAAAAAGGCGTCGAATACCATATGTGATGATTCTTTCTGCAATGATATTGTTATTGGCATTCACTTCCCCAATGGTTCCAATAATCCCTTTTTGAATCTGTTGCGATGGAGCATAAATACGAATCTCTACCTCGAAAAGGGCTCCACCTACCTGCGCCAAATCATGTTCAAATCGCTGCTTGGATTGCTTACGTGGGGATACAGGGGTAATGACAAACTGAACTCCAGCATCTCCCTCTTTTGATTCCATGGTATTCAGCAATGAATCGGTTAACGACTTTTCATATTCGATGGGACCAATTTTACTTCCCCGTTCCCCTGCCTCAATGGAATGGGTCCATGATTTTTCTAATCTTAGCTGCATAAATTCATTGGGAACCGGGCGTGACTTTGGTTCCACCTTTTCAAAGCGAATATTTTGGTGAATCGCTTGAAAATTATGCGTGATGGTTTTTAATAATCCACCTGTTGCCGATAAATAGATATTTTTTTCTCCGCTTTCATCGACTTCAATCTCCCAAACAAATGTATGGGCACCCTTGATCATATACTTGGAATAAAACTCAGGAAGCAATGTACCATTTAAAAAGTCAAAAAAGTTAATCAGATCGGTTCTCTTCTGTTCATCTTTCCGACTAAAAATCACACGAACGGTCTCCATGGTTGAAGCCCGTTGAAAATGATGATAGAGACGCGAAAAATACGGAATTAGAACAAAAGCAATAAAGGGGAATACGACAAATATAATCAAACCGCTGATGATTAAGCCACTATATGCGATAAATAGGGCAAGGACGGTCTTGTTATTAAACCATAAATAGATTCCGCCCAATAAAATCACCAGCAAAATAAATGCCTTTGAATTTTTATTGGAATCGCCATTCTTCGCCAAAGATGCCACCCTCCTTTAAAATAAGAAGTCTATTGAAATTTTTCTAGGGGGACATTTACACTTAATTATACCGATTCATCCTGTTTAAAGAAATACTATTCTTTGTGTTAACTATTCTATTTTTAATCTTTTTTCTTTACGAATATAACAAAACGGCGCGAAGAAAAGATTCTTCGCGCCATTATACACTCATCGAAGTGACTACTTTTTGCCCAATTGTCTCTCTAGGGTATTTACCACATGATCCACATGAAACCCAAACTCTTTCATCAATCGATCTCCAGGTGCTGACGCCCCAAAATGATCAATTCCAATCACTGCACCTTGATTGCCCACAACTTTTTCCCAGCCCATGGGGTGTGCCGCTTCAATGGCCACACGAACCCGAACATTGGATGGAAGAACAGACTCTTGATACCCTGTCGACATTTGCTCAAATTGTTCACGACAAGGCATACTTACGACTCTGACGGAGATCCCCTTTTCCTCACATTTCTTTTGCGCTTCAATCGCTAAGCTCACTTCGGATCCAGTAGCAATCAAGATTGCTTCAGGTGTTCCTTGCGAAGCTTCAGAAATGATGTAAGCTCCCCGTTCAATCGTGGACGAATCGACATCGGCTGTTTGCTCTAATATCGGCAATTTTTGTCGGGTTAAAATTAACGCAACCGGATTCTTTTGCTGTGAAAGGGCATATTGCCAAGCTGCAACCGTTTCATTAGCATCGGCTGGTCGAACAACACGTAAATTCGGTATTAATCGCAACGATGGAATATGTTCAATGGGTTCATGAGTTGGTCCGTCTTCTCCAACTGCAATGCTATCATGTGTAAATACATAAATAACAGGAAGATTTGATAGAGCGGCAACACGAATAGCAGGTCGTAGATAATCCGAGAAGACTAAAAACGTCCCTCCATAAGCACGAACGCCGCCATGCAACAACATGCCGTTTAGCGCAGCGCCCATCGCAGGTTCTCGAACTCCAAACCAGATATTTCGTCCTGTATAATCCTCAGCATGAAAAACGCCTGCCGATTTCATCTCCGTGTTATTGGAAGAAGCGAGATCGGCTGAACCTCCCATTAACATCGGGACATGCTTTGCCAAAGCTTGAAGAACTTCTCCCGATGCAGCCCGAGTCGCCAATGCTTGCTGATCAGATGTGTATCTTGGCAACTCCTGATTCCAATCCTGTGGTAGTTCCCCAGCAATCGCCTGCTGCAATTGTTCAGCTAACTCAGGAAATGTGGATTGATATTGTTGAAACAATTGATTCCATTTTTCTTCTTTCTTTGCAAATGCAACTTGCAACTCAGCCATGTATTTTTTCACTTCATCAGGAACGATAAATTCCTCGTCATATGGCCAATCATAGGCTTTCCTTACTTCGATCACTTCATCTTTTCCAAGTGGTTTCCCATGGACATCTGCGGTTCCCGCCAGGTTGGGGCTACCGTAGCCAATGATCGTCTTTACTTCAATCAGTGTAGGACGATTCAATTCAGCCTGAGCTTCCTCGATCGCTTGATTGATTGCAGAAAGATCGTTTCCATCTTCAACGGTTAATACTTGCCAACCAAACGCTTCAAATCGCTGATGAACATCTTCGGTAAATGAAAAAGCGAGCTCCCCATCGAGCGAAATCTGATTTGAATCATATAGCACGATGAGTTTACCCAAACGCAAATGCCCAGCCAGTGAACAAGCTTCGGATGAAATCCCTTCCATCAAATCGCCATCACTACAGAGAACATATGTATAATGATCGACAATCGGGAATTGTGGGCGATTATAGGTAGCAGCCAAATGACGCTCTGCCATTGCCATTCCTACTGCTGTAGCAATTCCTTGTCCAAGAGGCCCCGTGGTCGCTTCTACACCGGGAGTGTGTCCTACTTCCGGATGTCCAGGTGTCTTACTGCCCCACTGACGAAATTGATTTATCTCATCCAAGGGTAAATCATAGCCAAAAACATGTAATAGGCTATACAAAAGTGCTGAACCATGCCCAGCAGACAACACAAAACGATCCCGATTAAACCAATCGGGATTTTTGGGATTATGGTTCATATGATTGGCCCATAATGTATATGCCATGGGTGCTGCGCCCATGGGTAGACCCGGATGACCTGAATTTGCTTTTTCAATTGCATCAATGGAAAGCATTCGAATCGTATTCACCAATAATTGTTCATTCATTATCATCTCTTCTCCTTTGCAACGAGCTCTTCAGTATAGCATATCCAACACTTTCGCTAACTTTCCAAAAAAAATGTCACTGGTCCATCATTCAAGAGGGATACCTGCATATTCGCACCGAACACGCCTGTCTCAACGGGGACGTTTAGATCACGAAGGATTTGGTTAAAACGATGGTAGAGACGCTCCGCAACATCCGGTTTTGCTGCGGCGAGGAAATGCGGCCGACGCCCCTTTGAACAATCCCCATAAAGTGTAAATTGCGATACAGATAAAATGCTCCCTTTCACATCGAGCAACGATCGATTCATCTTCTGATTCTGATCTTCAAAAATCCGAAGATGAATCAATTTTTCAGCGAAATAATGCAAATCTTTCTCTTGATCACCTTCAGTGAAACCGACAAAAACGAGCAATCCTTGTCCAATTTCACCCACTACTTCCTGATTCACTTCTACTTTTGCATGTTTGACGCGTTGAATGATAACTCGCATATCCGCCCGCCTTTATTGCATAATTCTACGAACTGTATAGATATCTGGAATTCGCTTTACTCGTTCCACTAACGATTTTAAATGATTATAGTTTCGTATGTTGACTGTGATTAAAATATTGACCAGTCCTCTCTTACGATCCCCTCTTGCAGTCACAGCTGTACAATCAGTTTTCACATCCGTAACCGCTTGTAACACATCTGATAAAACACCTGAACGCTCCAATCCTGAGACTTCCAGGTCAACTTGATACCACTTTCCTAAATCGGAACACCATTCAACTGGCACACGACGCTCTTTGGTGACCATCCCCAGATTTGGACAATCCACACGATGAACGGAGACGCCTCGTCCTTTCGTGACAAAACCAATAATTTCATCTCCTGGCAATGGACTACAACATCGAGAAAGTCGAATCAATAAATTATCCATTCCTTTTACTTTTACACCGTAATTGTGATTGGGTTTACGTAACGATTTCACGTGTGGAAGAGAAATCACTTTATTCGAGCTGACGTCGAGCGACAAATCAGGTTGATCCTTTTTCTTTTCTTCCATTAAGCGATGAACAATCTGAGATGCAGAAATTCCGCCATATCCTACTGCCGCAAACATATCATCTGCATCTTGGAAATTAAATTTATTGATCGCGCTGGTCAACAGTTCAGGTTCAAGCATTTCGTTTTTATCCAGTTGATATTTCTTTAATAAAGCCTCAACCATTTCTTTTCCTTTGGCTACTGTCTCTTCTCGTTGTTGCTTTTTGAACCAACTACGAATCTTGTTTCGTGCGTGAGAAGATTTTACAATTTTCAACCAATCCCGACTCGGACCAAAGCTCTGTTTGGAGGTGATAATCTCAACAATGTCTCCGGTTTTTAATTCATAATCAAAGTCGACAATTTTCCCGTTTACCTTCGCTCCGACACACTGATCCCCAATTTCGGTATGAATGCGATAAGCAAAATCAAGAGGAACAGAACCCGCTGGAAGTTCGATGACATCGCCGGTCGGTGTGAACACATAGACAGCATCCGAAAACCAATCAATCTTTAAGCTTTCTACAAATTCCTGAGCATCTTTCGATTCCTTTTGCAATTCCATCATTTGTCGAAACCACTGTAATTTTTCATCGATGACATCACTGGTCGTAGCATTTTCCTTATACGCCCAATGCGCCGCAATCCCATATTCAGCTGTCTTATGCATGTCCATCGTTCGAATTTGAACTTCGATCGGTTCTCCTTTCAAACCGATCACCGTCGTATGCAACGATTGATACATATTGGTTTTGGGAGAAGCGATATAGTCTTTAAACCGCCCTGGCATCGGTTTCCACATGGTATGGATGACTCCTAGAACGGCATAACAGTCACGAATACTACCGACAATCAAGCGAACAGCGATCAGATCATAGATTTCACTAAAATCTTTATCTTTGTTAATCATTTTTCGGTAGATACTATAGATATGTTTGGGGCGCCCCGACACATCGATCACTTCAATGTTTGATTCATGAAGCTGTTTTTTTATCATTTCGATTACTTCGGCTAAGTACTGTTCTCTTTCTTTTCGCTTTTTGTTCATCAGATTCACAATGCGATAATACTGCTTGGGATCAATATATCGAAGTGAAATATCTTCAAGTTCCCATTTGATC
>JANWJM010000148.1 GCA_025449475.1 Thermoactinomycetaceae bacterium | reverse complement strand
TTTATCAGCGGTATTACCTGGATGAATTCCTTCCTTTACATCGTCAAGAAAGTCTGCAATCACTTTTCCATGCCAATGGGTGGAGTAGAGGGACGAGATGATGGGCATCAGCCGTACAATAATATCAAACTGTTTTTCACGCATCGCAAAATACGTATAATAACTATCTTGCTCTTTTTTGAAATGGTTCTCCACATCTTTTAATGCAAGACGCTTCGCCTTTTTCAACAGCTCGGAAGTTTCAGTAATCTCTTTCCCATCCCAATCATTCTTACCACTGCGCAAATAGATCGCAAACTCCGCAAAGATTTTCTTGAAATGTTCCTCGAGCTGTTGTTGATATCTTTGTAACTCACGATCCAAACTCGGCATATATAGATTCATCAGAAGAGCAAAGCCGACCCCAATGGTGATCAAAGCGAGTTCATTGAGTACAATCGGTACAGAAATCGTTTTAAATACATAGAGATGCAAAACAATCACAAAACTAGAGACAATGCCATCTGCAATTTTAAGTCGAACACAGACTGGAATAATGACTAAGAGAGCTACACTTAAAAGCCAAGGATGATAACCAAAAGTTTCAAAAATCACACCAGCAATCACAAGACCGATCACACAAGCTAAAAAACGTTCACCCGCAGTTTTGAGTGACTGTTTTTTGGTGGGCTTAATACATAAGATCGTGATAATTCCTGCAGCTGCAAAAAACTGCAAACCCAATAATTGCGCAACCCAAATGGAGCACCCTGTTCCAACTGCTGTCTTAAGTGTCCGATATCCTACTTTCACTCCTAACACCATGCCTTTATAAGTAATAAACGTTCATTTTCTCAACATTTTCCCCATCTTTTCACTTGACTTTTTTAAATCAGGCAAAAAAGAACGCATTTGTTCGCGACTCATTCGATGAACAGGTCCTGAAACAGCAAGAGCAGCCACCATTTGAGCACTTCGGTTAAAAATCGGAACCGCGATCGCAGCTGTTCCCGCTTCACGCTCCTCTACACTCATCGCATACCCATCCTGCATAATCTCTTTCAATTGTGAGCGATATTGATGAGGATCAACATCATCGGGCCAATGGGAAGAACGAATCACTTCTTCGACAATCTCAGATTCTGCATACGCCATAAGCACCTTACTCGAAGCGCCAACGGCGAGAGACAGCCGAGCACCGATGGGTGCAACTCGCCGGATCGCTTGTTTACTTTCGACTGCCTGGATCCGAACGCGTTCATACCCATCGCGTATATATAGGCTGATCGTCTCATCGAGTTGGTCACGAAGTCGCTCCATTTCCGGCAAAAAGAGGATAGCCGGATCATTCGAAGAGTCAAGATTAACCGACAACTCCCAAATACGAAAGCCTAACTGATATTTTTCTGTATCTGGATCACGGGTCAAAAACCCTTTTCCTTCTAATGTTGAAAGCAGGCGATAAACGGTGCTTTTATTTAATTGGGTAAGCTCCGAAATCTCGGTTAAACTAAGTGAAGATCGCTGTAAAAAACAAAGCAAAATATCGAGTGCGCGTTCAACTGCTCGAACTTTTTTCTTTTCGTTCATGACCTACATCCTCCGGGTGATCTGGGCTGCAACTCCTCGTATTATTATACCCGAAAACAATATTCATAGCGAAGCAAAGCAAACTATTATTAAAAAGTAGGAATAATGGTATACAACCTTAAACATTCCATGTATAATGATAGAGGAAAAAAGAAACTTGGTTTCACCTAGTGAAATAAGAGAAAAAGGAGGTTTTCCGCTTGTCAGAAGTCTATCAAGCCAAGTCCGAACTCCAAGTAAATGGAAAAAAATATGTCTACTATCGATTGCAAAGCCTCGAGGAACAAGGGATTGGGGAAGTCTCCAAACTTCCTTTCTCCATCAAAGTTCTTCTTGAAGCCGCGATTCGTCAGTATGATGGAAAATCCGTGACCCAAGATCATATCCAGCAATTAGCCAAATGGTCCGAACAACGCTCCGACAAAGAGATTGCCTTTAAACCTGCTCGGATTGTCTTACAAGATTTTACGGGTGTTCCTGCCGTTGTCGATTTAGCTGCTCTTCGTTCCGCGATGGCGCGAATTGGTGGAGATCCCAAACGAATCAATCCATTGATTCCTGTTGATCTCGTCATTGACCATTCCGTGATGGTGGATCGTGCGGGAACGAAAGATGCACTTGAATATAACATGAACTTAGAATTTGAACGGAACGAAGAACGTTATCGTCTCCTCCGCTGGGCAGCAGAGGCATTTGATAATTTCCGTGCCGTTCCCCCTGCTACTGGAATCGTTCACCAAGTCAACCTCGAATATTTGGCGAGTGTGGTAGCGACTCGAGAGCATAATGGCGTAACAGAAGTCTTTCCAGACTCCCTGGTAGGAACCGATTCTCATACGACCATGATCAACGGTCTAGGCGTTGTGGGTTGGGGAGTCGGAGGAATTGAAGCAGAAGCTGGTATGTTGGGGCAACCACTCTATTTTATCACTCCTGAAGTCATCGGTTTTAAACTAACTGGAAAATTGGCAGAAGGAGCTACCGCAACGGATCTAGCACTTACCGTAACTGAAATACTTCGCAAAAAAGGAGTCGTCGGCAAGTTTGTTGAGTTCTATGGTTCCGGATTAAGCAATATCAGCTTGGCTGATCGTGCAACAGTTGCGAATATGGCTCCCGAATATGGAGCAACCATTGGCTTCTTTCCTGTCGATGAAGAATCCCTCCAATATCTGCGCAGTACAGGACGAGATGAAGAACTCATCCAACTCGTAAAAGCTTATTATCAAGCACAGGGAATGTTTCGTACAGACGATACACCGGATCCCATTTTTTCCGATACCATTGAACTTGACCTCAGCGAGGTTGTACCCAGTCTCTCGGGTCCGAAACGTCCACAAGATCGGATCGAACTCAATCAAATGAAGCAATCATGGAACGAAACCCTTCGTAAGCCGATTGAAGAACGTGGCTTCGGTCTATCGACAGAAGCAATCCAAAAAACCGTACCCATTGAGAAAGATGGAAACACCTTTGAACTAAAAACCGGTTCGGTCGTAATCGCCGCCATTACTAGCTGTACCAACACTTCCAATCCAAGTGTCATGATAGGTGCCGGACTGGTTGCTAAGAAAGCAATCGAAAATGGATTATCGGTTCCACCTTATGTAAAAAGCAGTCTAACGCCTGGTTCTAAAGTTGTAACTGATTATCTCATAAAAGGAAAACTTTTAGAGCCGCTCGAACAACTCGGATTCCATGTCGCGGGTTACGGTTGTGCCACCTGTATCGGAAACAGTGGCCCCCTTTCTGATGAGATCAGCAAAGCAATCGAGGATCATGATCTTACCGTTGCTTCCGTTTTAAGTGGAAATCGAAACTTTGAAGGGCGTATTCACCCACTGGTTAAAGCAAACTATCTCGCTTCCCCACCACTCGTAGTCGCGTATGCCCTTGCCGGTACCGTTGATATCGATTTTGAGAAAGAACCCATTGGATATGGAAAGAATCAGCAGCCGGTCTTCCTCAAGGATATCTGGCCAAGCTCACAAGAAATCAGTGAAATTATGCAAAATGCGATTACCAGTGAGCAATTTAAAAAACAATATGGACAGGTCTTTGATGCCAATGAACGATGGAATCAACTCCCAACGCCAAAAGGTGTTCTTTATGAGTGGGACGAAAACTCCACATATATCCAAGAACCTCCTTTCTTTGTCGATTTATCTGTCGATGTGGAACCCATTCAGCCCATTCAAAAAGCGAATATTTTAGCCCTATTAGGTGATTCTGTCACCACTGACCATATTTCGCCGGCAGGAAGCATTTCACCGAAAAGCCCCGCAGGAAAATATCTGCTTGAACATGGGGTTCAAGTCAGAAACTTTAACTCCTATGGTTCCCGTCGTGGAAATGATCGTGTCATGACCCGAGGAACCTTTGCAAACATTCGCATCCGGAATCAGATGGTACCTGGCTCTGAAGGGGGAATCACCAAATATATCCCAACAGGTGAAGTGATGCCCATCTATGATGCAGCCGTTCGATATAAAGAGAATGAGATCCCACTTGTTGTACTAGCCGGTAAAGAGTATGGAACGGGAAGTTCCCGTGACTGGGCAGCCAAAGGAACCAATCTTTTAGGAGTCAAAGCTGTCATCGCCGAAAGTTTCGAACGAATTCATCGAAGTAACCTGGTCGGAATGGGAGTTCTTCCTCTCCAGTTCACTCAAGGCAATAGTTGGAAATCATTAGGATTAACAGGCGAAGAAACGATTGATATAGAAGGATTAAATGACCAAATCAAGCCTGGACAAACGCTACAAGTTCTAGCAACCAAACCCGATGGCACAACGATCTCCTTTGACGTCATCGCTCGCCTCGACAGTGTTGTCGATGTTGAATATTACCGCAACGGTGGTATTCTCCCTACCGTACTTCGCCAAATATTAAACGAAAAAGAATAAACCAAAAGAAGCCCTTTCCTATATCTGTGAGAAAGGGCTTCTTAAGCTTACTTTTCAAAATCGATCGTCACAACACTCGAATCTTTAAACAGATCTTGGGCAAAGAAAATCGGAGCTAATCCAGAGATTTCCCATTTCTTTTCTTTATGATTGTAGGTGAGCCATGTATACTGATCACTGATTTTTTCTTTTAAGGGTTCATCTCCTTTATCAAACTGATTATATTCTCGTTCATGTCGATGATACTGTACAGGTACTTTGATTTTATAGGTATCTGCATCTTCCCCCTGGGTAATCGTTGCTCGTTTCACCGCAATCACGGTTTTGATCGCTTTCCCTCTGTAATAACGTTTAGATTGATACTCTTTTTTATGCTGCATCTCATTGATCCAATCATTTTTCTGTTTTTCATCCAGGGTCGTAAACAGAGTGCCATCTCTCTTCTCTTGAGCCTCTACGACTTCCTGAGAATATTTATTAATCACCTTAATCACCTCATCCTTTGTCTTCGAATCAGACAATGGATTCGGCGTAATATCAACTCCACCCAATCCCTTTTCAACCGGCACAGGATCACTTTTCAGGATTCCCCAAGGAAATTGAAATTGTCCATACGCTTTTAAGCTGCCATTGGTTGAAACAGGACCAAAATCGATGCCTCTTCTACCCACTTTTTTACCTGTTGATTTTTCATTAATAAACAATTCAGTTCCTTCAATTTCTGATTTAAAAGTCACCTCATCTCCAACTAAATCGAATTCGACGGTAGCCGTTTTCTTGCCTTTTATATCAGGTTTTAATAAGTCTACCTCATCTTTATCGATGACTTCCGAGAACGGATATTTTTTGCTCGCTTCCACGGTATATTTGCCCGGCAAAATGGGTCCGATCAAATGCTCTTTGGAGCCTTTTTTGACCTCAATGGGCTCTCCATCGAGAGTAATCTGAGTGGGTTCAACAGATGATGAGACTTTGATATAAGTAGGGCTCACACTAATCACATAATCAGGACCAAAAAGACTTGAATGTTCCTTTAAATTCAGTTTACTAATGGAAAATAGATCATTTTTCGATAATAAGTATTCGCTCATAAAAGCATTCGCTTCGATCTCGTTTTCTTCGTAAATATTCTTTTGTGCATTCAAAAATAATACCATGTCTGATAAAAATCGATCACTCTCTTTCGAATACTCAATGAGTTTTGTGACAAATTTATCATCAATCTCTAGTTCGGAGCGCTCCGAAACCAGTAAATCCTTCAATCGCTCCTGATCCTCTTCGAGCATGGCTGTTTCAAAATCCTCTACGATATCGGAAGAACCTGAGAAAGCAACCAGAACCATAATCAGTAATAAGAAACATGCGATGGCCCCACCTGAAATCCATAACCACTTTGGATTTTCTTTGAACTTTTCAACAATTGGGAGCTCGAGTAGCTTCGACCAGCCGCTTTTCAGTTGGTTGATCCATTTTTGAAATCCATTTTCCTGTTGTTGTCCTTGATCATTCTCTCCATTACGGTTCGCCCGTGGCGAATTCGAATTAATGTTTTGATGAAATTGATTCAACTGACCAAGTGGATCACTGGTTTCTCGATTGTTCTTAGGGTTGGAATGATTTGACTGATTATTCTCCTTATCCAACAATACCATCCTTTACGCTATATTTTAGTTTTCATTATACCCATTATTTTATCTGATACAAATAGCGATTTAAGTCGTTACATTCAGATCATTTGGGAGAGAAAACCTAAGATCGAGAGCGATGATCTTATATCACAGGATGATATAGATGGGCAAAAACCTGCATCGCTTGATACCAAGCAGCGACCGTTCCTTCCGAAACACTTGCCGTAAGATATTTCTTCTTACCAATTCGTCGACATGAACCAAATTCTAATAAAATGAGTTCATCGGCGAGCTCAGCCAATTCCATATCCTCCGTGGCAAGCAAAATAATCCGTTCGTTTGTCTCCTTTTTTAGCTCATTGATGAGTTGAAAACGACCAAGGTCATCCAAGCCATCTGTCGGTTCATCCAAAATCCAAATTTCCGGCGATGATAACAGACTTTGCGCCAATAAATGCCTTTTTAGCACAGCAAGTGGCAATTCCTTCAAAGGTGTCTTCCGGTAACCAGCTAACCCCCATTTGGCAATCATTTCTGCACATCGTTTTCGTGGATTTGAAACCTTTCTTAACTGAGCAATATAAAGAAGTGCTTCTTCACTGGTAATGCGATGATTCATTTTTTGTAAAGGAGGGACATATCCGATCTGTTCTCTTAAATATGCAAGATCCGATTTTTCATTAGAAGTTAAGCGTTTCTGCGCCCATACGATTTGTCTTCCATCACTTGTCTGATAAGTAATTCTTCCATCATCGGGAATCATCATGGTTGCCGTGATTTTTAACAACGATGTCTTTCCTGCTCCCTTTGGACCCAAAACCACCGTAATACCGCTTCGGATCGCTGCTGAAAAGTCCAACAGCGCTACATGTTGATCGAAATTTTTCCTTTTGTTCCCCGATCCTGCTACATGTTTTTTATATAGTTTTCTCACATGGGACCAATCAATCCACAAAGGAAACGCCATCCTTTCTAATATACAGCTATTATTAGGATACCGAAATTTTATAAAAAATGATAGAGTTTACAAAGATTAGTCATAAATAAAACAACTGGATGAAAAAATAACAAAAAGGAACCATCTTTTCTCCATTTTCTACTATTGCTTCTTATCTGTCCATCTTTTTCATAGGGGAACATCAGCCTGTTTTTAATGGTAGAATGATCATGTTTCCGATCAAACGAAAGGAAGAGAGATCGGTAGATGTCAAAAAATTAAAAAGGAGATGAAAAATTATGAGTTATGTGAAAAAACAACGGATTTGGACCAAAAGTTTTATAAGCATCTCCCTTACACAACTTATGATATTTATCGTCTTCTACGCGTTATTAACAACACTTCCGCTATATGTAATTCATGATTTAGGTGGATCGGGTGCTGATGGTGGATTAGTCGTCACAGTTTTGCTAATCGCAGCAATCTTAATACGTTTAATCTCTGCTAAAATTTTAGATATCACCGGCATGAAAAGGGGACTCATTCTTGGAGTTGTCGCCTTTGCTTTAACCACTTGTGCCTATATATGGATTCACGAATTTACTTGGTTATTAGTTCTACGATTCATACATGGTCTTTCGTTTGGCTTCGTCACCACTGCGACAGGAGCCATTGCAGCCAATGTAGTCCCAAAAGAACATCATGGAGAAGGGATTGGATATTTTGCCATAGCCGTGAATTTAGCCGTTGTATTGGGACCCTTTATGAGCTTAACATTCCTACAGTTTGTATCATTCCAAATCCTATTTGTCTATTTAAGCATCATCACATTTCTTACCGTATTGGTTGCGAGATGGGTGGATATCCCACAGGAGAAAAATATGAACCCTCCTCCCACGAAACGCAAATTCTCCATCCATGACTTTATTGAGACCCATGCATTGCCCATTTCACTGATTGCTGCTTTCACTTCTTTTGCCTATGCCAGTATTATTTCATTTATTTCCGTGTATTCAGACTCCATTGGTCTTTCCCAAACAGCAAGCTATTTCTTTTTGATCTATGCAATTGCGATGTTGGTATCCAGACCCTATGTGGGCAAGAAGTTTGATCAACTTGGACCCAATTATGTGGTTATACCAGGTTTATTATTTTTTGCAATCGGGCTTGTCATGCTCAGTTTTACAAATCGTGATTGGATGTTGCTCTTATCAGCAGCCATGATTGGATTAGGAGTTGGAATGGTCACCCCAAGCTTTCAAACGATGGCTGTTCAAACCACTCATCCTTCGAGAAGTAGTCATGCGACGGCAACCTTTTTCACACTATTTGATACAGGCATTGCCATCGGTTCTTTTCTTTTGGGTCTCCTTGTTACAATTGTAGGATTTCAAAAGTTGTATCTTATCTGTTCTATTTTCGTTCTGGGAGTTATAGGGATCTATTTACTTGTTTCATCCAAACAAAAATCTTCTCATCAGCCATTGGAGTAACCGGTTCTTTGTCACGTTTGAACCCGTAACAACAAAAAAAGAACAGGCTCCATCCAATCTCTTCGTGGCCAAGCTTTTGCCACTATCAGCCTGTTATCACAAAGTATTCTTGCACTCGGTAACCACGGTTTACCGAACAATGGGGTCTGAAAAACCCACGATTCAAACCGTGGGTTTTAGACAACATTTTCTATCGACTTATCCTTCAAGAGCTTTCTTGGCCGCGAGAATGGGACTTTCATAGTCAGGATGCTGAGTTACTTCGGGCACATACTCAACATAAGCGATTCGGTCATTTTGATCAACCACAAACACTGCTCTCGCTAACAAACGAAGTTCTTTGATCGTCACCCCATAAGCATTGCCAAATGAGAGATCGCGATGATCGGATAGAGTCTGCACTCGATCAATGTCAGCCGCCCCACACCAACGTTTTTGTGCAAAAGGCAAATCAACGCTAACGGTTAAAACCTTTACATCAGGAATGTTGGCAGCTTCCTCATTAAAGCGACGAGTTTGCAAATCGCATACACCTGTATCCAATGAAGGAACAACACTCATAATCCGCACTGTCCCTCTGCTATCTTCTAACGTCACAGGGGATAGATCATTGGCTAAGACAGTAAAATTGGGGGCTGGATCGCCTACCTTTAATTCCGGACCAATTAGGGTAACGGGGTTTCCCTTAAATGTTACGGCTCCTAGTCGTTCCTCTGCCACCATGATAACCTCCTTTAAAATTTCAACTTTCCCATCTATTCTATCATAAGCATGTGAAAGATTATGTTCGATTTTTGAAAGCGGCAAAAATTTGGTATGATAGAATATGCCACCTCTCCTCATCAGTGTATGATTCTCAAGCTGATGCACAAAACATGCAAAAGGGGCATATACTCGTGAATATTCAGATCAGTGAGCTTGCACGTGCAACGTTAAAACTCTATTTACTTGAAGAAGAAAATGATCAACCACTTGCCTTTCAAATTGTACCTTTAACCTCGGGATGTAGTACTCCTTCATTTGCACTTGAACTTACAGAGGTGAGAGAGGATCAAAATGTGATCGAATTACATGGAATCCCCTTTGTCGATCAATCGAGATTTGATTGGTTAAATGGATTGGTGATCGATGTAGATCGATCCACCGGAAAGCTGTCCATCTTTCATCCCAATCCCTCTTTTCCATCCGAATGTCAATGGAATGGTTAATCATGCACGAATGAAGGAGCCGATACGTGATCAAAATGTCTGATTGGAAATGGTTGATCTTGATTCAGCTTTTCTTTTTTGTGGCCTTGATGTCATATCTTTTTCTCTATTCACTTGTTTCGAAATATGATCATATTGACCCCGATGGGAAAAAACGTCAAGTTGGCATCGTCTTAGGTGCTGCTCTTTGGGACAACCAACCAAGTCCCGCTTTGCAGGAGCGACTCAATGTAGCGTTTCAATTGATTCAACAGAGGAAAGTCGATTATTTGATTCTCTCGGGTGGACGAGGAAGAGCAGCAATCAGTGAAGCCGAAGCCATGGCAAGGTATCTAACCCAAAGAGGCGTATCAAAAAAACAGCTTCTGTTAGAGAAAGAGTCGTCAAACACAAAAGAAAATTTCTATTACAGTGCAAAAATCATTCGGCAACATTCATTTCACGAAGTCTATATCATTACACACGATTACCATATGCATCGTGCATTAACCTATGCGAAACAGGCAAATATCAATGCTGTTCCTGCCCCTGTCCATTCAACCGCATTATGGACGCCTTTTCATAAATCACGTGAATGCCTCGCGATTTTAAAGCAATATATCGAGAAAATATGAAGCATATTTTATCCCATTAAAATATCCTTCGGATTACATCAGGTAATGGAACCGCCCTGCGCTCTTTTAAAGAGATAACCGCAATGGTGACTTCCGCATCAGTAACTTTTTCTTGCTGTTCATTCCATATTATTTGTTCAAGTGTAAAACTTTTGAACCCTTTCCGTAGCGGTTGAGTGATAATGGTCAACTTTTCCCCTAAGACCACCTCTTTTCGATAGTTGATAGTGATTCGGACGGTTACAGTCGCCAAACCATTCTTACTCATTTCAGCAAACGAAATTCCCACCTGGTCGTACCACTTTTCTCTTCCCCACTCGAGATACTCCAAATACTTGGCATTATTTACATGACCAAGCATATCAATCTCGGTTGGACGTACTTCAATCTGTAATCTTGTCTTCAATGGAAACACCTCTCTTATGAAGCCCTACACGATCAAATAGAAGAAGTCGCTGAAGAATGCCAGCGACCTCTTTCTCTTTATTTACGATTGATCATATGCACAGATTGACCTAAAATCCCTTCTGCCGCCTCCATAATCCCTTCCGACAACGTGGGATGAGGATGGATCGTTAAACTGAGATCCTCCGCATTTGCCCCCATTTCAATTGCAAAAACAGCCTCTCCGATTAATGATGATGCTTCTGGTCCCACGATTTGGACTCCTAGGACTTGTTTGGTCTCATCATCGGCAACCACTTGAACAAATCCGTCTGTGCGATTCATCGTTAATGCTCGACCTAAGGCTTGGAATGGGAAGCGACTGACAACAGGACGATAACCTTCTTTCTTCGCCTTCTCTTCAGTTAAACCGGTATAAGCAATCTCTGGATCACTAAAGATCACATGGGGCATGGCAAGATAATCAATTGCACTCTTCTTTCCACTAATGACCTCAGCAGCAACCTTTCCTTCATAACTTGCTTTATGAGCAAGTAGTTCGCCCCCTGCACAATCACCAATCGCAAAGATATGATCAATATTGGTGCGACATTGCTCATTTATCTTAATAAAACCGTGTTCATCAAGTTCGACACCAATGGCTTCTAAGCCTAACGAATCGGTATTTGGAACTCGACCAATGGCAACGAGCGAGTAATCTGCGACAAAGGATTGCTCTTCTCCGTTGACCTTTGCTGTAACCGTCACTTCTTCACCTGTATTCTCTCCACCGATCACCAAGGCGTTTGAAACCACTTGAACACCAAGTTTTTTCAAACGACGTTGTACCATCTTGGTGATCATGGGGTCTACACCTGGTAGGAGTGTTTTCTCAGCTTCCAGAATCGTGACCTTCGAGCCTAATTTCGCATATGCTGTGCCTAATTCAAGTCCGATATATCCCCCACCCACGACAATCAAACGCTTTGGAATCTCATCCAATTCGAGTGCTCTTGTGGATGAGATGACACGTTTCTCATCAAAGGGGAGAGCAGGAAGTTCACATTCTCTTGTGCCAGTCGCAATAATCACATGGCGAAATTGATACGTTTGTCCAGAGCTTTCATTGACGACGCGAACCCGATTAGTGTCCGTAAAAAAGGCTTCTCCGGATACAATTTCTACTTTATTTTTCCATTTCATCAATTGAGGCAGATTGACGCGGACTTCACCATTGATCTCAATACCCATTTCGTCTGCTTGTTCCATGTCATGAAAACGTTCCGATGCACTGATAATCGCTTTGGATGGAATACAGCCGCGATTCAGACAGACTCCACCCAACTCGGCTTTATCAACAATGACCAAACTTTTTCCGAGTTGGGCTGCGCGAATCGCCGCTACATAACCACCTGGACCAGCCCCAATTACGAGTACATCTACTTCTTGCGCAAGGTCTCCTACTACCATCTTATCTCATCTCCATCATTAACAAACTTGGTTTTTCCAGATACTGCTTGATACGACGCAAAAATTTCGCAGCCACATCACCGTCGATCAAACGATGATCAAAACTGAGCGAGAAGAACATTTGAGGTCGAATGACGATCTCATCCTCATGAACAACAGGCTTCTTTTGAATGGTACCAACCCCTAAAATGGCCACTTCCGGATAATTGATAATCGGAGTAAAGTATTGCGTACCATAACCACCAATATTGGTAATGGTGAAGGTACTGCCGGACATCTCACTTGGCGTTAACTTCATGCTACGTGCTCGAGTCGCCTTATCCGTAATCTCTTCCGCAAGCTCAAAAATCGTCTTCTGATCCGCATTTTTGATGACGGGAACAAGTAATCCCTGATCTGTAGCTGTCGCAAGACCAATATGATAAAAATGTTTGACAACGATCTCTTCCTTCTCATCATCGATCGATGCATTGATAATCGGATATTCTTTTAGTGCTGCGATAGCCGCTTTGATAATAAATGGAAGATAGGTAAGCTTAATATTCCTTTCTTC
>JANWJM010000147.1 GCA_025449475.1 Thermoactinomycetaceae bacterium | reverse complement strand
AGCGATGGTGTTGCTTCAAACAACTAATATCTATATAATCAAACAGATGAACTGTCTTCATGTTATCTGGAAGGCACAGGATGGCAACGTGTAAGTCTGAGAACCCTACTGGCTTTGACCGGAAGAGAGAAAGTGAAGTCATCATAAGGGTGAAATGCAAAGCTCGCGATTTCGGAGGGAACAGTTTTGGGTAAAAAAGAGAAACAAGCAAATATCCGAAATTTTTCTATCATCGCTCATATTGACCATGGTAAATCGACGCTTGCCGATCGTATTTTGGACGTGACGGGAGCGATTTCAAAGCGGGAACAGAAAGATCAATATCTCGATCAAATGGATTTGGAACGCGAACGAGGAATTACTATTAAATTGCAATCTGTCAGACTTTCTTATCGCGCAAAGGATGGGAAAGAGTACATATTGAACTTGATTGATACCCCTGGGCATGTGGACTTTTCATATGAAGTCTCAAGAAGCTTACAAGCATGTGAAGGGGCATTGCTGGTGGTCGATGCTTCACAAGGAGTGGAAGCGCAAACGCTTGCAAATGTTTATCTTTCATTGGAAAATGATTTAGAAATTATCCCTGTGATTAATAAGAATGATATGCCGAGTGCGGAACCGGATCGTGTGAAAGCGGAGATCGAGGATGTGATTGGTTTGGATGGAGATGATGCCATCTTAACATCCGCGAAAACAGGTGTCGGGATTGAAGAGATCTTGGAACAGATCGTCCACCATATCCCCGCTCCACAAGGAGATCCAGACGCTCCTCTTCGCGCCTTGATTTTTGATTCGTTCTATGATGCGTATCGCGGTGCGATTATCTTAATGCGCGTTGTCGATGGACGCATTAAGAAAGGGATGAAGATCAAGATGATGTCTACAGGAAAGATATTTGAGGTGACCGAAGTTGGTGCATTTATGCCGCAACCCATCTCATTTGATCAACTTTCTGTCGGCGAAGTAGGCTATGTTGTCGCCAATATTAAAAATGTCAAAGATACACGCGTAGGCGATACCATTACCGATGCCGATCGCCCAGCACCGGAGCCATTGCCAGGCTATCGGAAAATCAATCCGATGGTTTTCTGTGGTGTCTATCCCATCGACTCCAATCAGTTTGAAGATTTGCGGGAAGCACTAGAAAAATTAGAGTTGAATGATGCGTCTTTAAGCTACGAACCTGAAACATCCACCGCTTTGGGATTTGGATTTCGTTGTGGATTTTTAGGACTTCTTCATATGGAAGTGATTCAAGAGCGAATCGAACGAGAATTCCAAATTCCTCTGATCACCACCGCTCCCAGCGTAGTATATCGAATCTATCAGACAGATGGTACGATGCTTGAAATTGAAAATCCCACTTCGATGCCCGAAAAACAAAAGATTGAGCGAGTCGAAGAACCTTATGTAAAAGCGAGTATCATGACCCCTCAAACATTTATCGGGACGGTCATGGAACTCTGTCAAGCAAAGCGTGGGATTTATAGAGATATGGTATATCTGGATGAAAGTCGAGCCAATCTTGTTTATGAACTGCCATTAGCTGAAATTGTTTATGACTTTTTTGACCAATTGAAATCCAAAACCAAAGGCTATGCTTCATTCGACTATGAATGGATCGGGTATCGACCGTCTGAGTTGGTCAAGATGGATATTCTATTAAATGGTCAAGTGGTCGATGCGCTCTCATTTATTGTTCATAAGGACCGCGCCTACTATCGTGGTCGGCAAATCGTTGATAAATTAAGAGAGTTGATTCCAAGACAGATGTTTGAAGTTCCGATTCAAGCAGCAATTGGAAACAAGATCGTGGCTCGTGAAACGATTCGAGCCATGCGAAAAAATGTACTGGCGAAATGCTATGGAGGAGATGTATCACGCAAACGGAAGTTACTCGAAAAACAAAAAGAGGGGAAAAAGCGAATGAAATCGGTCGGTAGTGTAGAAGTCCCGCAAGAAGCCTTTATGGCAATATTACAGATGAAAGATGAGAATTAATCACGAAAGCAGTCGTTGAAAACCGTTAGCTATCTAACGGTTTTTTCATTCATTCCATAGGAGGGATGGCGTGTGCCACCAAGATCTGTCTATATCCATATTCCGTTTTGTTCACACAAATGTTATTATTGCGATTTTACGGCATATCACCTTGATGGACAACCCGTTGATGCATACTTATCTGCGTTATACGAAGAGATGAATATATGGACTCAAGTTACTCCACCCAATACCATTGATACGCTATATATCGGAGGAGGGACGCCTACTGTTTTAAAACCTCACCAAATGAGACAACTCCTTCAGGCAATTGAGAGGGCTTTTCCACAGCGATCAACGAATTTCGAGTTCACGGTTGAGGCAAATCCTGAGTCCGTTTCAAAGGAGCTACTGCAGATATTGATGGACGGAGGTGTCAATCGAATCAGTTTTGGCGCACAAACCTTTCATCCCCATCTTTTGAGAGCGATTGGTCGAGTTCATGGTGTGCAAGAGATTCTTTATAGTGTGAAGTGGGCGCGAGAAATAGGGTTTTCCAATCTTTCCTTGGACCTTATGTTTGGATTGCCTGGACAGACCGTTGAAGATATGGCGGAAACATTAGAGCAGGTGATTGCGGTAAAGCCTGAGCACCTTTCTTGTTATAGTTTAAAAATTGAAGAAGGAACACGTTTCTATTTCATGCATCAACAAAATCGATTGACGCTGCCAACCGATGAGGAAGAATATCACATGTTTCAATTGATCCGAGAACGATTGCATCAAGCGGGCTATCGGCAGTATGAGATTAGTAACTTTTCGCTTCCGGGATATGAAAGCATGCATAATAAGGTTTATTGGCAGAATGATGAATATTATGGATTAGGAGTAGGTGCACATGGTTATGTCAACGGAGTTCGGTATGCCAACATTAAAGGTATTCAGTCATACATCGAGCGATTAGAGAACGGGGATCGACCCATCGCAGAACAGAATCATGTCTCCATCGAAGAAAGTATGGAAAATTTTATGATTTTAGGGCTTCGTCTACTTCAAGGGGTAAACAAAGTGCGATTTGCGCAACGTTATGGAAAATCGATTGATCAAGTGTTTGGACACGTTGTACAATCATTAATGAAGAAGAAACTCATTGCAGACAAAGTTGAATCGATTCAGTTGACAGAAAAGGGACTATTATTTGGAAATGAAGTATTTGCTGCATTTCTGTCCGATGTACATTGACATCATTATGGCTGTTTGGTAAGTTAGAGATAGAATTTTTAGCACTCAGTTCTTAGGAGTGCTAACAAAGGGAGGGGAGGCAGATGTTAACCGAACGGCAAAAGTTAATACTTCTCGCAGTGATCGACGATTATATTACTTCCGCCGTGCCGGTTGGTTCTCGTACCATTTCCAAAAAGAAAAGTATCGGATATAGTGCTGCTACAATCCGCAATGAAATGGCGGATCTTGAGGAGATGGGATTTCTTGAGCAACCCCATACATCTGCCGGACGCATTCCTTCACAAAAAGGCTATCGTTTTTATGTTGATCATTTGTTAACACCACAGCCATGGACGGAAAATGATATTTTTCAATATGAATCGCAATCTTCCATTGAATTTGATGACCTCGAAGAAATCTTTCGGCAAACCACCAGTGTAATATCTGAACTAACGAATTATATGACCATTACTCTTGCTCCAAAAATGGTTGAACATAGACTCAAACATCTTCAGGTAATCCCATTAACAGAACGGTATGCTGTCTCCATTGTCGTAACCAATACAGGTTATGTGGATCAACGGAGGATTGTCGTACCAAAAAATGTTACAGTCGGGAATATTGAACAATTCGTCAATATTTTAAATCACCGTTTACAAGGGCTGCGGATGTCAAAACTAAAAACAGCGGTCGAAAAGAAACTAATCGAAGAACTGAAACGTTACGTTGACCATATAGAATCAATGTTAGATCTCTTTCACCAAATTATTGATCAGATTGGAAAAGAGGAAGAGCGTGTCTATCTAAGCGGTACAACAAGAATTCTGGATCAACCTGAGTTTCAAGATGTAGAAAAAGTCAAGTCTTTGCTTGATTTATTAGAAGAAACCGAGGCAATTAGCCAATTGGTTGAGTCGGATTCAACAGGGGTTCAAGTTCGAATTGGCAAAGAGAATCATATTCAATCGATTAACCATTGTAGTATCATTTCGGCATCCTATATGATTGATGGAGAGCCCGTTGGGTCAATCGGTGTTTTAGGCCCCACCCGAATGGATTATAGCAAAGTGATTGGACTTATTGATTTCCTATCCAAAGACTTAACCAGTCGTTTGCGAAAATGGGCAGAAGGAAGTTTTACTTAATGGAAGGATAACCTTGTTTCAGAAAGGAAGTTGTGGGTGTCTGAGAAAGATCCGTTTCATCTCGACCAGGGAAGCTCCTTTTCAACGTTAAAATCAAATGTGCATGCAATCAAATCAGTCGCTTCGATTGTAGAGGTGACAATTGGGCCGAAAGGTTTAGACACGATGATGGTCGATGAAACTGGTAAAACGTTGGTGACCAATGCTGGCGCAACCATCCTTTCAAGAATGAAAATTGATCATCCCGTAGCAAAAATGATTGTAAAAGTTGCTCGAGCACAACAGGAAAAAGTGGGGGATGGAACCACTACGGCGACTTTGTTGACGGCGGCATTAGTGGAGGAAGGTGCGAAACAAATCCTACGTGGTGTTCCTACCCAAAAAGTGATCGCTGGGATTGAACAGGGGATGGATTTCGCCATCAAAAAAATCAGAGAAAGTTCGTATGTCATTCAAGGACTTGAGGATGAATGGCTTAACCGGATTGCACTTACAGCAAGTCGTGGCAACGAAGATTTAACACTATCAGTTATCGATGCGGCGCAGATGATCGGCATGGAAAAACTGATCAACAAAAAGTTTCGTTTAGCTGATTGTGTGGTAGCTCATCCTCAAGCCGATAGTATTGTTTTTATGGGTATTTTTATCCATCAATCCAGAATCAATCCCCAAATGCCAACCTATAAAAAGAATGCACAGATATTGGTTCTTGCTGATTCGTTAGAACCGGAGTTGTTGACGGAAGAAGCTCTTCAGACAGAAGCAGGCTTTGCAAAACAGGAGCAGCTTATCGAAGAATTTGTCAATATATGCAAAAAAATTGTTGAATTAAAAATTGGGTTAGTAGTCACAGCAGGATCTGTCCATCGTATTGCGGAAGAGATCTTAACAGATGCTGGAATTATGGTCGTATCGCATGTTGATCCGCAAAACCTTATTCGCGTGGCGGAACATTCAGGCGCGCGTCCCATGAAGAGAAATGGTTTACATAACTCCTTAGAGGAATTAAGGTCGTTGCTCGGCTCGTGCGAAGAAGTGGAAGATGATGAACTGCTTCATTGGGTTCGAATCAGTGGAGGAAAAGGAAAAGAACTCGCGACGATTCTTGTTGGAGCAGCCACAGAAGAAGTGGTTGAAGAACGTGAGCGGATTTGCAAGGATACTGCTTCTGCGGTGCAAGCAGCTGCACGGGAAGGATTTGTTCCGGGCGGTGGTGCAGTGGAGTTGGCAGTCGCTTGTGAATTGGAAGAGCATGTTCATAAAATTCGGGGTTTAGAACGTTACGGGATTTCTGTTGTGGCAGAAGCGTTACATAAACCGATTTATCATGTGATTGCGAATGCTGGGTTCAACCCTTTGGAAAAAATTGAAATCATCAAGCGGAACCAAAAAAGTACGCGTTCCTTCTCACTGGGATTGGACTGTGACCATGGAGCAGTGAGCGATATGATTGAGTTGGGTGTTGTTGATCCGTTATCGATCAAAATTAATGCGCTAAAAACGGCGATCGAAGTGAGTACAACCATTCTACGTATTCGTAATACAGTCCAAATGCAATCAACTAAACTTTCTTTTTGTCTTAGGAGGGCAAATTCATGACATCCAATAATAAGGAACCAAATTTTCAACATAACCCGGAGCTGCAATTTGATCAGGAACGGACTGATGAGGCTCAGGTCGAGAGTGATGAACAAAAAAAAATGGACAAAGCTCCTCCCACAGAAGATATAGAAGCACAGCTTGAAAAATTTCGGCAAATCGCTGAAGAACATAAGAAAAAGGCTGAGGAGAATTATGAACTGTATTTACGTGCTCGAGCAGATGTTGAAAATATACGCCGCCGTTCACGAAATGAAAAAGAACAGGCGTTAAAATATGCTTATGTACCTTTGCTAGAATCTTTGTTACCTGTTCTTGATAATTTTGAGAGAGCCCTAAAAGCAGCAAGTGAAAGTGAAGAGCAAACCTTAAAAGAGGGCATTGAAATGGTTTATCGCCATTTCTTGCAGGTTTTATCTGAATCAGGTCTAAGTGTAATTGAAGCAGAGGGAAAGCCATTTGACCCTCATTTTCATAATGCTGTTATGCAGGTGGAAAGCAAAGGGGTGAAGTCTGGGATTGTTGTAGAAGAGTTACAAACAGGATATTGTTTCCTGGATCGGGTGATTCGTCCGACAATGGTAAAAGTAAGTAAATAACTCTACTCATTACATAAATAATTGTTGATTTATAGGAGGTCTGTTTCATGGGTAAAGTCATTGGAATTGATTTAGGTACAACAAATTCATGTGTTGCTTTCATGGATGGAAGTGAACCGGTTGTCATTACAAATGCAGAAGGTGGTCGAACAACGCCATCTGTCGTGGGCTTCTCAAAAACTGGAGAACGTTTAATTGGTGAAGCGGCAAAGCGCCAGGCGATCACAAACCCCGACAAAACGATTGCTTCAATTAAGCGTCACATGGGTACTTCGAAAAAAGTGAAAATTGATGATAAAGAATATACACCCCAAGAGATCTCTGCTATGATTCTTCAAAAACTTAAAGCGGATGCAGAGGCTTATTTGGATGAGCCCGTTACGAAAGCCGTCATTACAGTTCCTGCGTATTTCAATGATAGCCAACGTCAAGCGACCAAGGATGCAGGGAAGATCGCTGGTTTAGAGGTGCTTCGGATTATTAACGAACCAACGGCAGCGGCTCTCTCTTACGGACTCGATAAAAATGAAGACCAGACGATTCTAGTTTTTGACCTTGGGGGAGGTACTTTTGATGTCTCGATCTTAGAGATTGGTGAAGGCGTTGTTGAAGTATTAGCAACAAGCGGTGATAACCAACTAGGTGGAGACGACTTCGATCAAGTCATTATTGATTACTTGTTGGAAGAATTTAAAAAAGAGAATGGAATCGATCTGCGTGATGATAATATGGCTTTGCAGCGTTTAAAGGATGCTGCTGAAAAAGCGAAAAAAGACTTGTCAGGTGTATTAACAACGACGATTTCTTTGCCTTTTTTGACAGGAACCAAACACTTGGAAATCACCTTGACTCGTGCTCAATTTGAAAAGTTGAGTTCGGGACTCATTGAGCGTACAATGAAACCTACACGTCAAGCGCTTAGAGATGCAAAGCTCTCTCCAAGTGATATTGATAAAGTGGTTTTGGTAGGTGGTTCTACACGGATTCCAGCTGTACAAGAAGCCATTAAAAAGTTTATTGGGAAAGAACCCAGTAAAGGCGTGAACCCTGATGAAGTTGTTGCGATGGGCGCTGCAATTCAGGGTGGAGTATTAGCTGGAGATGTAAAAGATATTGTACTGCTTGATGTGACACCACTCTCCTTGGGAATTGAGACCTTAGGTGGCGTCTTTACGAAATTAATTGAAAGAAATACAGCCATTCCAACAGAAAAATCTCAAATTTTTAGTACGGCTGCAGATAATCAATCATCGGTAGATATTCATGTTCTGCAAGGTGAGCGTGAAATGGCAGCCGACAATAAGACCTTAGGTCGTTTCCAATTGACGGATATCCCTCCTGCTCCTCGTGGAATTCCTCAGATTGAAGTTACATTCAAAATTGATACCAACGGGATTGTCAATGTTTCAGCCAAAGATAAAGCAACTGGAAAAAGCCAGGCAATCACCATTAAGTCTAGTAGTGGATTGAGTGAGGAAGAGATTGAACGAATGATTCGGGATGCAGAAATGCATGCTGATGAAGACCGTAAAAAGAAAGAAGATGCCGAAACCCGTGTTAAAGCGGATCAGCTCGTATTCTCTACCGAGAAAACGTTAAAGGATCTCGGTGACAAACTGGATCAAGAGGAGAAAGATAAAGTAAATAAAGCCAAAGATGCTTTGAAAGAGGCGCTCGAAAAAGACGATATCGCAGAAATTAAAAAGGCTTCTGAAGAATTGGAAGAACATGTTCAAAAACTCTCCATTCGGTTGTATGAAGAAGCCCAAAGAAAAGAGCAAGAAGCGCAACGTGAAGATGGAGATAATAAAAAGGATTCTTCCAATGATGACAACAAAGATATAGCTGATGCTGAATATGAAGAAATTAACGATGATCAAAAATCCTAATTGTTGTTGTCTTTCGGAGAAACCAATGAATGTCATGAAGTCTTGGTTTCTCCCTTTTCCTTATATGTTCTTATTATTGTTATTATCGATGAGATGAAGTTATTCACAGAGGGGGTGATCCGGTGAGCAAGCGTGACTTTTATGAAGTATTGGGTGTGAAACGTAATGCTTCTGAAGATGAAATACGAAAAGCGTATCGTAGACTTGCAAGAAAATATCATCCGGATGTAAATAAAGAAGCTGATGCTGAGAAAAAGTTTAAGGAAGTCAAAGAAGCTTATGAAGTATTAGGAGATAAACAGAAAAGGGCTCAGTATGATCAGTTTGGTCATAGTGGTATGAATGCTGATTTTTCAACGAATGGTTTTAATGCAAGTGATTTTGGATTTGGTGATATCTTTGATATGTTTTTTGGAGGGGGTCGTCGCCAAAACCCCAATTCGCCTCGACAAGGAGAAGACCTTGAATTTCGCTTAAATATCGATTTAAAAGAAGCAGTATTCGGAAAAAAGGTTGACATCGTAATTCCTCGTATGGAGACTTGTGATTCTTGCCATGGTAGCGGTGCCAAACCGGGTACTCACCCAGAGTCTTGTGCTCATTGTCAGGGAACGGGTCAGGAAGAAGTGGTTCAGAATCGCCCCATCAGTATCGTATATACACGAGTGTGTCGTGTATGTAGTGGATCGGGAAAAATTGTTCGAGATAAGTGCCCTACTTGTTCAGGAAAAGGTCGTGTCAACAAAAAACGAGTTGTCACAGTAAAAGTTCCAGCAGGTATTTATGACGGAGCTCAGATCCCAGTTCCCGGGGAAGGCGAACCTGGTATAAACGGAGGACCTCCTGGAAATTTATATGTGACCATTCATGTGAAAAAACATGAAGTTTTTACGCGTGATGGAGATGATCTCGTCTGCGAACTACCCATATCGTTTGCTCAAGCTGCCTTAGGAGATGAAGTAATTATTCCTACGCTAAATGGACGGATCAAAATGAAGATTCCAGCAGGTACTCAGACCGGTAAAGAGTTTCGAATTCATGGAAAGGGAGTTCCGCGATTGGGCGGCTATGGAGAAGGGGATCTTCGTGTTAGGGTGAAGGTTGTGACTCCAACCAACTTGAACGAAGAACAGAAGCAGTTGCTGCGTGAATTTAATCGTTCACTCGGCGAATATGTACACGAACAAAATATCTCCTTCTTTGAAAAAATGAAAAAGGCCTTTCGTGGTGGTGGAGACTAAAACGGACAATATCGTCCGTTTTTGTTTCTGTTATGGCATAAGGAGGATTTCCCAGTGGATTGGTTGGAGATTCGCATTCATACGAGTAAAGAAGCGGTCGAAGCAGTTAGTTATTATCTCCTAAATTGTGGGCTGGAAGGGGTTGTAATTGAGGATTCAGAAGTTTTACGCCGTAAGTGGGAGCCCAAATATGGTGAGATGATTGCCTTAAAACCTGAAGATTTTCCTAAACATGGAGCCATCGTGAAAGGATATCTTCCTTCCGACGAAGCGATGGAACCCTTGCTTGGGAATCTTCGATCCTATTTAAATACATTGTCTTCATTCGGTTTGGATCCTGGACCGCAAATTGTTACCACCCGCTGGCTAAAAGAAGAGGAATGGTCGGAACCATGGAAACAATATCTGAAACCGATTTGGGCAACCGATCGTATACTCGTCAAGCCTGTGTGGGAAACAGTTCCCTCTCCTTCAGGGGAAACCATTGTGATTGAACTGGATCCAGGTCTCGCCTTTGGGACGGGTCATCATATTACAACCATTCAGTCATTGCAATTTCTGGAAAAATATCTAACATCGAACGATCAGGTGATTGATGTGGGCTGTGGCAGTGGCATTTTGAGCATTGCCGCTGCAAAACTTGGAGCTGCTCACGTCTTGGCAATTGATCTGGATCCCAACGCGATCAAAGAGACACGCAAACATATTCGATGCAATCAGTTAGAGGATCGTATCCAGGTGAAATGTGGGGATGGATTAAAGCAGGTTTCTCAATCTGCTCATCTTATTGTTGCCAATATCTTAGCAGAGGTTTTGGTTTCACTGATTGATGATTTACCGCGTGTATTAGCTCCAGGTGGGACGTTTATTGCTTCAGGAATCCTCAAAGCCAAAGAAAACGACGTGGTAACATGTTTGAAAAATCAGGGATTTACCTGTTTCGATCGAATACAAGAAGAAGATTGGATAGCAATTGCCGCAAAAAGATGATAAACTAATAGGAGTGTCTTCATGCAGCGATATTTTATTCATAGTGATCAATTGGATCATAACATGATCACCATTGTCGGTGATGATGTTCACCATATAAAACGAGTGATGCGGTTTCAACAAGGGACACGCATTACCTGTGTGGATGGAAAAGGGCATGATTATCTTGTAGAGATTCTCACAATCACAAAAGAGGCTGTTCACTGTAAGATTCTTAAAATCATGCCTTCGAAGGGTGAACCAAATTTGCAAATTTCACTTGCACAAGCTTTACCCAAAGGCGACAAGTGGGAGTGGATTTTGCAGAAGGGAACCGAATTAGGGGTTACACAGTTTTATCCTTTCACATCGGAACGAACGGTGGTAAAGGTTCACCCGGGAAAAGTTGGGAAAAAGCTTCAACGGTGGCAGCGTATTGTAAAAGAAGCGGCTGAACAGGCACAGCGTGGAAGAATTCCGGAGATTCATCCACCCATGACATGGGACGCTCTCCTTTCAAGGATCCAACAGCAAGAGAATGTGTGGATTGCTTATGAAAAGAGAGGAGAATCTCTTCGAACGTGTTTGGAACAACGGAGAGCTCAACAACAAGTGTTGTTGATTATCGGTCCAGAAGGTGGGTTTTCGGCTTCAGAAATAGATGAAGCTGAAAAGGCTGGGGCTGTGCCCGTTACGCTCGGTCCGCGTATTTTGCGCACAGAAACGGCTTCACTCGTTGGTTTGTCCTGTATTTTGTATGCACATGATGAACTAGGAGGTGAATAACGGATGCCAACCGTTGCTTTTCATACATTGGGATGTAAAGTGAACGCTTATGAAACAGAAGCGATGTGGAAAATGTTCGAAAGAGCGGGATACCACAAGGTTGATTTCCAAGAGGAAGCAGATGTCTATATTATTAATACATGTACGGTCACCAATACCGGAGATAAAAAAAGCAGACAAATGATCCGTCGAGCCGTCCGTAACAATCCTGATGCCGTGGTAGCAGTGACCGGTTGTTATGCTCAGACGTCTCCAGCGGAAGTAATGGAAATCCCTGGTGTCGATATCGTGATCGGTACACACGGTCGTGATCGCCTGGTGGAATATGTGGAACAGACGAAAAAGACCAGAGAGCCGATTAACAAAGTAGGCAATATTATGAAGCAACGCGAGTTTGAAGAGATGGATGTTCCGGACTTTTCCAATCGGACAAGGGCGTCGCTTAAAATCCAAGATGGATGCAATAATTTTTGTACCTTTTGCATTATTCCTTGGGCGAAGGGGCTTTCACGGAGCCGTAAGCCTGAGAAAGTCTTAGAACAGGCGAAGAAATTGGTCGCAGCTGGTTACCAGGAAATTGTTTTGACCGGTATTCACACAGGTGGGTATGGAGAGGATTTGGAAGACTACCGTTTAGCGGATCTTCTATGGGATTTGGATCGGATCGATGGTTTAAAACGTGTACGAATTAGCTCGATTGAAGCAAGTCAAATTGATGATCGGCTCGTTGAAGTTTTGAACACGTCAGATAAAATGTGTCGTCATCTGCACATCCCGATCCAAGCAGGAGATGATACCGTCTTAAAACGGATGAGAAGGAAGTATACGGTGGATGAATATCGCAATAAAATATTGCGTCTTCATGAGGCTATGCCGAATGTCGCCATTACGACGGATGTGATTGTTGGTTTCCCAGGAGAGACGGATGAGCAGTTTCGGAATAGTTATCAACTGATTGAAAGTTTGGGCATGTATCAGCTCCATGTGTTCCCATATTCGAAACGTTCAGGAACGCCAGCAGCGAGGATGCCGGATCAAGTCCCGGATGACGTCAAGCATGAACGAGTCGAGCAGATGATCAAATTATCCAATCAACTTCAGCTGAACTATGCTAAGAAGTTTGTTGGCAGTGTTTTAGAAGTGATTCCCGAAAAAATCTATCAAGAAGATCCACAAAAACATTTACTGGTAGGCTACTCGGACAATTATTTACAAGTTGTCTTTCAAGCAGATCCATCGCTGATTGGAAAGATTTGTCGGGTTCGCATTGATCAGGCGGGATCGAAGTATTCGAAAGGGACGTTAGCGAGAGTATTGGATTCTCCACTGCCGAAACCAATGATATCTTAGGTATGTTTGAAGACGGGCAATTACAGATCACGCGTATTTGCCCGTTGTTTATTTTGAAGATGAAAAGGAAGATGTGAGGATGAACATAGAATCTGCGGGTGGCGTTGTTTTTCGGAAAAGAAAAGAGACCATCGAAATCTTGTTGATCCAAGATCGCTTTGGTTATTGGACATTCCCAAAAGGAAAAAAAGAACAAGGAGAGACAGATGAGCAGGCTGCTTTAAGAGAGATCCAGGAAGAGACCCAGCTATCGGGAAAGATCATCAAACGGTTGCCTACAACCATCTATCAATTTCATAATCAGAATGATCGAGCGATTCAGAAGGTAGTCGTTTACTTTTTGGTGCAGTATCAGCATGGTCTAGAAAGACCTCAATGTGAAGAAATTGCAAATGTTAAATGGTTTTCAGTGGATGAAGCTGAAAAAATCTTGTCTGAGAAAGGGTATGCCAATAACCAAACTGTTTTTCTATCCGCTAAGCAAGAAATTAACCAGCTTTTTTTTGCCAAGTAGAGATGGATTGGTTGGGAAACAGCCACATAATGCTCTTCGCAAATTGCGTAGCAAAGGGTAAAACCAACACAGAACAAATCACGTTAAAGAGTGTTTGAATATGGGCCAATTGTTGAGCGGATTGATCAGAGAGCATAGGAGCAATGCTCACGATCATCGGGATCAAGGGTGTAAAACAAACAACTCCAGCAACATTAAGCAAGAAATGTGCAGCCGCCACCTGCTTGGCCGCAGTGTTGGTTCGAAATGTGGCAAGAAGTCCTGTAACACAAGTTCCTATATTACTACCAAAAACAACCGCTATTGCGAAAGGCAATGAGATGACGTTCGAGCTATAAAAGCCCATTGCAATCGCGATAGTAGCACTACTCGATTGGATAAGGGCTGTCAGGAGCGTTCCGGTTATAAGACCTGAAAAAATGGGATATGATCCATTTCCCATGAGCCAATCAATAATTCCTCGTTCCTGTAACGGATGTGCTAACCATTGCATCGTTTCCATTCCAAAAAAAATACATCCAAAACCGATACACACAAAACTTAGCGATGAAATCCGATCCCATGGAAGGAAATATAGCAGAATACCTACAATAATGATTGGTAGAGAAAAATCCTCGATATTGAGTGCCAAGATTTCCGTTGTAACGGTTGTACCGATATTGGTTCCAAGGATAATGCCGATGGATTGTGCAAACGTTAAAATACCTAGATCCACAAAACTAATCGTTAGCACAGTAACGGCACTGCTACTCTGTAGCAATGCTGTTGATACAATTCCCGTCAAAAAGCTACGAGAAGGCGTCTCCGTAAAGCGGATTAACCAATCTTGTAGGCGGTGGCCTGCTAATTTTTCCAATCCAAATCTCATCACTTGTAAGCCAAATAAGAAAATCGTGATCCCCGTAGCAAACGGGATAAATAAATCTCTCATATTATTGCTCCTCCAATCACTCTTCATAAGATACTATGAAGCGTGAGAGACGAGCATGACAAAAGCCCTATAGTAGGGCTCTTAAATTTATTTTTTTCTTCTTCTTGACAAAAAAGGTGGGGAACCGAACTCTTCTGGATGAGGCTCAGACCAGCCAGGTAAGGCACGTGAGCGGTTATTCGGACTGTCGTGATTGGGTTCTTTTTTGTGTATGGATTCAAACTGAGGTTCATCAAATACTCCCCATCTGGGATCGTCTAACTCTTCAGGGGGAGGGGGGGCAAAGTGTTCTTTTTGAATCTTGGCAACTTCCTCTTTCACAATTTTGCGAATCAAACGTTGCAATCGAGCTTCATTTTTCATCGTGTGACACTCCTTTTCAGTCAATCGTGGTATAGTATATGCAAACCCTTTTTATTGGTGTTAATTGAATGCCAAAAGGAGTGAAATCGTTGACTGCTAAAGATTGTATATTTTGCCAAATTGCACAAGGAAAAATGGATGCAAAAAAAGTATACGAAGATGAACATGTGCTTGCTTTCGAGGATATTTCTCCACAAGCTCCCATTCATCTATTAGTCATTCCAAAAAAACATATTTCCTCTCTTTTGGAACTACAACCAGAAGATGAAAAGTTGGTAGCCCATCTCTTGTTGAGCATGAAAAAAATCGCAAGGCAGTTTAATTTGGAAGAAAAAGGATTTCGTGTTGTGAATAATATAGGTGAGGATGGTGGTCAAACGGTTTTCCACATTCATTTTCATTTACTGGGTGGAAGAAATCTTACCTGGCCTCCAGGTTGATTTTGACTTTTGGGGGCTGGATGCAATATAATAAAAGAATGACTTGTTAAGACGAAAGCAGAGGGTATATGCAGGTGTGTGGAAGCTCATCTCTCTTCAGGGATTCAAGGCCACCTTTTCTGCGATATATCTGTTCATGTGGTCTGGGTACCTATGGAGGGAGGGAAAAACATGATTGTCACCAAAGTTCGTAAAAACGAATCGTTGGATACCGCTTTAAGACGGTTTAAAAAGCAATGCATGTCGAGCGGTGTTTTTCAAGAGGTTCGTAAACGCGAACGTTATCAGAAACCATCTGTGCGTAGAAAGTTAAAAGCCCAAGCAGCACGAAAGGGTAAGAAGCGTAAGTGAGGTGCTAACCGAGTGAGTTTAGCCGAAAAACTGCAGCAAGATATGAAGCTTGCATTAAAGAATAAAGAGAAAGAGAAGCTCTCTACAATTCGAATGGTTCGTGCAGCAATTAAGCGGGTAGAGATTGACAATAAAGCTCCATTGAGTGATGATCAAGTATTAGAAGTGATTCTGCGCGAAGTTAAACAGCGAAAAGACGCGATTCAGGAATATGAAAAAGCAGGGCGTCAAGATCTACTTGAAAAAGAAAAAGCTGAACTGGAAGTGCTGGAAGCTTATTTACCGAAACAATTCACTGAAGAGGAATTGCAAGATCTGATCCAAGAGACTATTCAACAACTTGGAGTGACTTCCAAGAAGGAAATAGGAAAAGTGATGAAAGCTGTCATACCAAAGGTAAAAGGGAAGGCAGATGGCAAAGTCGTGAATCAGATGGTGCAAAAGTTATTGTCTTAGTTTTGATCAATCCATTCACATGAGTAGAGAATCAAAGCGCGTTGGACAAGGATGCGGGTTTGTTATACTCCTTCCTGTCCAATTTTTCTTTTGGCAAGAGATCGGAACATAGATTGGTTAAATGCCTGAAGTAGGTGATAATTATCTATTCTCAGATTAAAAGATTATTAATAATAATATAAATCCAAAATAACTCTGTTATAATACATGAAGGGGGTGATTTGATTTCATGCAGGATGTTCTATTGACAGCCAATCAATGGATTCAATTATTGACTCACCCATCTGTTGTCACACTCTTATTAGTCATTGGTTTGGTCGGTCTTGCGATTGAGTTGTTACATCCTGGATTGGGAGCACCAGGTGTCATGGGTTTTTTTTCGTTTGCTCTCTATTTTTATGGTCAGTTAGCAGCAGGGTACGGAAGCTGGATTTCGCCGTTGTTATTCTTAGTTGCTGTACTATTGTTAGTATTGGAGATGGTAATTTCAGGAGCAGGGATTTTTGGAATTAGTGGTATTATTTTGTTATTTTATTCAGTTGTTTCAGCCGCATCCAGTATTGCTGTTGGTATGATTTCACTTTCCATCGGAATATTTATAACCATCTTTGTCTTATGGGTATTGGTAAAATTCTTTGGGATGAAATTAATGTGGAATCGATTTGTCCTCGTTTCTGAGCAAAAAAACGAAGAAGGCTATCGATCATCCGAAAGCCGAAAAGAATTACTGGGACAGATTGGAGTAACGGTCACTCCCTTGCGTCCTGCTGGAATTGTACAATTTGGAGAGCGTAGGGAGGATGTTGTCAGCGAAGGGGAAATGATTCCCAGTAATGTCAAAGTGATTGTAATCCAAGTAGAAGGTTCGCGAGTGGTCGTACGTCAAGTAGAGGATGAAAATAAAAATTGAGTGAAAAGTGGTGAACAATATGGAAATGGAAGCTATCTTTGGGTCCTTCTTTTTTATTGTGCTCATTGTGATCGGGTTATCCATTTTGTTATCTTTTGTGCCCGTGATGCTCTGGATTAGCGCCATGGCTTCAGGTGTTTATGTGGGTTTGACTACTTTGATTGGGATGCGTTTGCGTCGGATTCATCCGCCTTTAATTGTGAATCCACTAATTAAAGCAAAAAAAGCCGGGCTTGGAGTCGTAATTAGCCAACTTGAAACGCATTATTTAGCTGGTGGAAATGTCGATCGCGTGATTGATGCCTTGATTGCAGCACAACGAGCGGATATTAATCTGAGTTTTGAACGAGCTGCCGCCATCGATTTAGCAGGTCGGGATGTGTTAGAGGCCGTACAAATGAGTGTCAATCCAAAAGTGATTAGTACGCCAGAGGTAACGGCGGTGGCGAAGGACGGCATTGAGGTAAAAGTGATTGCACGTGTCACAGTTCGGGCGAATATTGATCGCTTAGTAGGGGGTGCAGGTGAGGAGACCATTATTGCGCGTGTGGGTGAAGGGATCGTTACCACCAATGGATCCGCGGAGAGTCATAAACTCGTGTTAGAGAATCCCGATAGTATTTCCAAAACGGTACTTGAAAAAGGGCTTGATGCCGGCACAGCATTTGAAATTTTGTCGATCGATATTGCGGACATTAACATCGGAAAGAATATCGGAGCCGTTCTACAGGCTGATCAAGCGGAAGCAGATAAACGGATTGCACAAGCGAAAGCAGAAGAAAGACGGGCAATGGCGGTAGCATTAGAGCAAGAAATGGTGGCTAAGGTCGCCGAGATGCGGGCCAAAGTGGTTGAAGCCGAAGCTGAGGTTCCCATGGCACTGGCGAAGGCTTTGCGCGATGGAAACATGGGAGCACTGGATTATTATCGACTGCAAAATATCGATGCTGATACTAAGATGCGTCGCAACATTGGTGAGATTGGCGAAGATGAAGATTGATGGACGATTCTTTTGAAAGAGGTGGTTTACATGAGTACCCATCCATTGAAAAGTGGTGAGCGTATCCGTTTATCTACTGAAAAAAACTTGTCTCACAAAAAAGAGAACACTAAAAGAATGAGAAACTGGGATCTTCGTCAGGGCATGATCATGAAAGTAATTTTAGATCGACCTCGTGCAATCAATAGAGCTACAACTTGGTATCGTTAATAAAAATGTCAGAACCACCGTTCCCTCCACAGGAGAGTATCGATATGAAAAGAGTAGAAGTAGTGGCTCATCGTGGATTTTCGAGTGTCGCTCCCGAAAATACCATGCTGTCATTTGTCAAAGCGATTCAAGCGAGGGTTGATATGATCGAATTGGATGTTCGGATGACGGCGGATCGGGATTTAGTCGTGATTCACGATGAGACGGTTGATCGGACAACGACGGGTTCAGGGCGGGTGGGAGAATTAACCGTAGCCCAAATCAAGGAATTGACGATCAGAAATCCATATGATCCTCTTTCAGAAGAAAAGATCCCAACTTTTGCAGAAGTATTAGCCTATTTCCAAAAAGCTCCCCATATCCAATTAAATGTGGAATTAAAGATAGATCAGATGGGTGACCGTGGAATGGAGGCTCTTGTCGTTCAGCAAGCGACACGTTTTGGTTTCAATCATCGCGTGATTTATTCATCTTTTCACCATCAAACATTGAAGCGGATTAAACAATTAAATCCAAAGGCCTCCATCGCTGTTTTATATGATGAGAAGGGTCTTCCAGAAAAGCCTTGGGAGGATTTGTTAGAGATGGGAGCCGATGCAATTCACCCCCACTACACAACGATCAACCACGATTGGATAGAAATTTGTCATCAACATCACATTCGTGTTCGACCCTATACAGTCAATCATATCGCAGATATGAAACAACTCCTAGAATTAGGAGTTCATGGCATAATTACCGATTACCCCGATCGTTTCCATCAAATTCTTGACAAGTAAGAACTTCATCACCTCCAACTCAACCCATAGTATAGACTATGGGTTTTTCTTTTTTCATAAACTCTGATGAACCTGCATAAAAGTGTAAGAGAAATTGGAGGGCGAAACATGGGTAGATGGAAAAATCGATTGATTCAATTATTTGACTTACCTTCTGACGTGACATCTGCGGAAACGCGGATTGAATGGATAAACAACAGTCACCTTCAGATCGAAAACCATCAAGGAATTCAATCTTTCAACGCCAATGAACTAAAAGTACTCGTTAAGAATCAAGTGCTCTCGATTTCAGGAAGTCAACTACACATAAAGTCAATCAATGCCTATATTGTGTTGATTACGGGAAAAATTGACCAAATTCGTTATATCCCACAAAGGGGGTAAAAGGCTTTGGCCAAAATCAAACGGCTTCGCTTATCACGGGGGAAAGTGACGCTCTCTTGTCAAGGGTCACATCGCGCCATTACTTCATTTTTGAATCAAGCAGTACAAGCCCATCTGCAGCTCGAAAATATATCGTGGGTTTCATCGGATCAAATGGAGTTTACCCTTTTTCTTTCTGATTTTTACCGTGCAATCAAGATTCTCAAAAAATACCACTTGCGAATGAAGATTGTAGAGAAAAGCGGCTTCCCTTTTTGGCTATATCATATGAAAACAAGGAAGTTCTTCTACTTGGGGATTCTTCTTTTTGTTTGTTTGTTATTTGTTTTTAGTTCGTTTATTTGGCGCATCGATATTAAAGGAACAGAACATATATCGGAGGAACTGGTTCGTTCCCTGTTGAAGCAAGAAGGAGTATATGTTGGTCAGCTTAAGTATCGTCTGAAAGATCAAGAACAAATAAGACATCGCTTGCTTTCTCGAATTCCTGAATCGGTTTGGATCGGAATTCAAATCGAAGGAACGAGGGCATTAATCACGATTGTAGAGAAAAAACAAGTAGAAAAATCCCAAGATGATCTTCCTGCTCACGGACCGGTTCATTTAGTCGCAAAAAAAGCAGCAATGATCACAGATATGAAAGTAGAAAAAGGAAATCCTTTAGTAGGTGTCCATGATATTGTTGAAAAAGGAGAATTGTTAGTATCAGGGATATATGGAGATTTGGAAAATGAAACATCGGGAAATATAATAGGTGCCAAAGGAAAAGTGTTTGGTGAAGTATGGTATGAAGCAGACGTAGAAATCCCAACTTCGCAGACCCGTAAGGTTTTTACAGGTACATCGGAAAAGGTGATTCTTTTATATTTTCGTTCATGGACTGTTATGAGACCTTTCTTTAAGCCTGGATTTAAAAATTATGAAATATTGGAAAAAGAAAGACCCATCTACTTGGGAAAATGGAAACTTCCCTTTGGATGGATTGAAAGAGAATATCTACAAATGAAAGAGACAAAGTACAAATTGAGCGAAGCTGAAGCAAGATCGATTGGAAAACGAAAAGCTGCAGAAGAGTTAAAACAAACGCTGGGAGAAGATGGCAAGATTTTGGTTCAAAAAGTTTTGCACCAACGCTCAGAGAATGGTAAAGTTTATTTGAAGATACACTTTGATGCAATTGAAAATATTGCGGTTCCAAAGCCAATTATACAAGGAGAATGATCCGTTGTCATTAAGTGAACAAAAGATTCATATTCCGCTGCGTGATACTTCTGAAGCAATGAGCCTATTTGGACCTCATGATAGCTTTTTGAAATTGATTGAAGAACATACGACAGCGAAGATTGTTTCGCGCGGTGAAGAGATTGTGATCTCTGGTACAAAGCAGGATGTAGAAGAATGTAAATCGTTATTTCGCGTACTTCTATCTTGTATCCGGCAAGGTGTTATTCTCACTGAGCGGGATATTATCTATGCGCAACGTTTGGCAAAGCAAGGGATCGCTGATGAACTATTAGAATTATATCAAGAACAGATTGGGATCACATACAAAGGACAAACTGTGAGAGTAAAAACATTGGGACAAAGGCATTACGTTTCTGCGATCAAAAAATCAGACATTGTTTTTGGCATTGGTCCAGCTGGTACTGGAAAAACCTTTTTAGCTGTCGTTTTAGCAGTAACGGCGTTAAAACAACAGCAAGTGAAACGAATTGTACTTACGCGTCCCGCAGTGGAAGCTGGGGAGAATTTGGGATTTTTACCGGGTGATTTACAGGAAAAAGTGGATCCATATTTGCGGCCATTGTATGATAGTCTTT
>JANWJM010000146.1 GCA_025449475.1 Thermoactinomycetaceae bacterium | reverse complement strand
GATGTGAAAAAACAGGGGTTGGAATCATACCCCTGTTTTCATCGCTTAATCGTTTGTATAAGGGAGCAGTGCCATTTGACGCGCCCTTTTAATTGCACGTGTAAGCTGACGTTGATATCTTGAGCTAGTACCCGTTACACGGCGGGGCAATATCTTCCCTCGTTCACTAATAAACTTCCGCAGTAAATCAACATCTTTATAGTCGATATATGTAATCTTATTTACTGTGAAGTAACATACTTTCCGCCGTTTATGACCACGACGCCGCGCCATAGAGAGACCCTCCTTTACTTACCAATTTAGAAAGGCAAATCGTCATCTGAGATATCGATGGGACTTCCATCATCCGCAAAGGGATCATCGACCATGCCCTTATTACTCGCATAGGTCTCTTGTTTGCCGTAACTCTGCGGTTGTGTTCGGTTCCGCGGGCCCAAGAATCTTACATCATCCGCCACAACTTCCGTTACGTATACGGTACGACCTTCTTGATTTTCGTAACTTCTGGTCTGAATCCGTCCTTCAACAGCTACAAGTGAACCCTTATTCAAGTAATTTCCACAGTTTTCTGCCAACGCTCGCCATGCCACAACATTAATAAAATCGGTTTCCCGTTCTCCCTGTTGATTGGTGAATTTCCGATTGACAGCAACAGTGAATCTAGTGACAGCGACTCCACCATTGGAAGTGTAGCGGAGTTCTGGATCGCGTGTAAGATTTCCAACCAATATGACCCGATTTAACATGATCTATACTCTCCCTTTGTTAGAGAATTTGCCTTTCGAATCATCTATGCTGTTTCCAGATTAATGGCCAAATGACGAAGAACCCGATCATCGATATTAAGGACGCGATTCAATTCATCGACAACATCTGTATTAGCTTGAAAAGTATAGACTGTGTAATAGCCTTCATTGTACTTGATGGGTTCGTTTCCTTGCTTATAAACAATGGTATAAGCAAAACGACGCTTTCCCATGTCTTTCTCTTCAATCAACGTACCATCATGATCAGCAATAATCGCTTGTACTTTTTTTCGCGTTGCTTCCAATGCTTCTTCATCCACATCCGGACGTACAATAAACATCACTTCATAGTTTGGCATCCGTGCCACCTCCTTCTGGTCGTAAGGCCCTATTCGTTTGGAATAGAGCAAGGGGTAAGTTTTCCACGATAAAACATTTTAGCAAATATCCGCTCATAATACAACCTAAACATTTGCTAAAAACTCCATTACATCGCCATCTTGAACCTCATAATCTTTGCCTTCTAAGCGGAGTAGTCCTTTTTCTCTTGCTTCAAGCATGGAGCCCGATGCGATCAAATCTTTATATCCAACCACCTTCGCCCGAATAAATCCCCGCTCGAAATCAGAATGAATCACTCCTGCCGCTTGCGGAGCTTTTGTGCCTTTTCGAACGGTCCAAGCTCGTACTTCTTTTACTCCTGCTGTGAAATAGGTGATCAATCCCAATAGGCGATATGTGGCTGAAATCAATCGATCCAATCCAGACTGTTTCCAACCTAGCTCCTCCATAAACTGCTGTTTCTCTTCTTCATCTAATTCGCTGATCTCTGCCTCGATTTGTGCACTAATTACAACAACATCTGCACCCTCTTGTTCAGCGATCTGCTTTACCTGTTGAACATATGGATGATTCGCTCCCACAGAAACTTCATCCTCGCTCACATTGGCAACGTAAAGAACATCTTTGATCGTGAGTAAATTCAGGTGTTTAATCCATTGATATTCATCCATACTCAACGAAACCGATCGAGCAGGAGTTCCGTCTGATAATGCTGCATGCAATCGCTCCAACACCTGATATTCTTCCAAGGCTTGGGGATCTCCACTCTTTTTTTGACGTTCAAGACGAGAGATTCTTCGTTCTATCGTTTCGATGTCTGCGAAAATAAGCTCCATATTGATCGTTTCAATATCGCTTTTCGGGTCAACCCGCCCATCAACATGAGTGATATTCGCATCATCAAAACACCGTACAACATGCAAAATCGCATCCACTTCACGGATATGAGATAAAAACTGATTCCCTAAACCTTCTCCGCGACTCGCACCTCTCACCAAACCAGCGATATCCACAAATTGCACAGTAGTGGGAACGACTCGATTAGGTTTGATAATCGACGCTAATTGCTCCAGACGGGGATCTGGAACATTTACTATCCCCACATTTGGATCAATGGTACAAAAAGGAAAGTTGGCGGATTCTGCACCTGCCTGTGTAATCGCATTAAACAAAGTTGATTTTCCTACATTCGGAAGACCTACAATTCCAGCTGTTAATCCCATTTGTCATTGTCTCCTTTTACTTACTTTCATAAAAAAAGCACCATCAAGGTGCATCAACTCCGATGGCTATACACACTTTTTTGAAAACACCCTACTTATCCATCTTCTCCTCCGTATGGGGAGCCTGATTTGCCGAGATAAGTACTTTTTTCATCTTCCGTTCAAAACGACTTCGTGGTAAAAGAACACTATGTTGGCACCCTGTGCATTTCATCCGAATATCCATCCCCATACGAATCACTTTCCAAGCGTTTGTCCCACAAGGATGTGGCTTCTTCATCTCTACCACGTCGCCCAATCCAAATTCCTTTCTCTGCAAATCAATCACTCTTTCTAGAATAACATTTAACAAATCCATGACTTCTCATGATTGCACTGATGAAACCCCTGCTTGTTTATAGAAGGTAGATAGTAACGATTATACTGAAAAAACCCCCTTTTTACCAGCAAAGAAGAAGTCCATACTTCACCACTCCGATCCACCTTTTAATGATTGAAGTTGTGATAACAATTGTTCACTGATCACCGCCTGCTTCTCTTTTGCTGTTCCCTCGGCAGGCGGTTTTACGATTTTTCCAACACGAATAGAAATTTTCGTTGGTTTCAAATACCACCTTCCCTTAGGAAGTGCTTGATCCGTTCCATCAATATAGATGGGGACAATGGGACAATTCTTCTTCATAGACAGATAAGCAGCTCCGTGTTTTAGTTGTGTTAATGGATGTTGTTTGATCCCGCCCTCTGGAAATAAACCGACCACCTCTCCTTGATCAAGTATAGAGAGCGCTTTTTTTATACTTTGTAGATCGGTACGATCACGATCAACTGGAAATGCACCTAATCGTTTTAACAGCCAGCGCAAAAGAAAAAAGCGGAAGAGACTTTTTTTCGCCATAAATTGGACTTTACGAGGAACAAAAGCCCCAATGTAGAAAGGGTCAAGATAACTGGCATGATTCCCCACTATAATGACACCCTTCTCCTGTGGAATTGTGTCCATCCCATGAACCGAACCCCGATGAAAGAGTCGGACAAACCAACGAATCAGCATCGTAAGAATCGGATACAATCGTATTTCCTCATTTCTATGTAGATTTTATATTTATACTCTATCCCTCTTTCATACTATTCGCAAATGCATGTCCAACCGAAATTACTTCATCAATGGATATAATAAGATCACGGCTAATAAAAAAAGATTGATAATGCCAAAGAGCGGATACAATATTTGCACAAGTGAGGAAAAACCAAATTGACTAAAAGGAACTAGAAACAACAAGATAATGAGACCCAACAGCCAACGAGAAAGTTGAAATCGTGCCGACAAACGAAAAACCAATCCGTAGATATTTCCAACAACGGTTGTATAGATGGCTAACCACAACACACATGTAATGAGAAACACTACAAGAGGGGAATAATCTTTTACCAATGCAAATAAAGGGATTTCATATTGTGTCATTAAATGTTCTATTTCTAATAATGAATAATTATATACGACACCGATGATCATTAAACAAAGTCCACTGATTCCGCTCGCCAACCAAATTTGGGTCTGGTTGCCGATCTCTTTCCCAAATGTTGATAATACAGCAATCAACGATATGGCATTAAAGGCGGTATAAGTAATCGCGGATGGCCAAACCGGTAATTGCAAAGAACTGGACGACTTCAACGAAACCATGGGTTCATGAAAGAATAAAAATTGGATACAGATCATCAATAAACCTGTAATCAACATAGGCATGATCCACAGATTAATCGATAACAACCCCTTGGTATCAAAAAACAAGACCAACAAAACCGCTACGACCATGACCATAATTCCTTCGATATAAGATCGATTCCATTGAGTAAACGTCGCCCCACTTCCTGCAAACATCACGATGCTTGTCATAAACAGATAGAGCAAAACCAAGCCATCAAAGAGTTTGGTCATATGACTTCCCATCAACTGTGCAAATAATTCCAAGTAATGATGTGTTTGATACTTCCAACTGATGGTTAGTACATTCATGCAGATGAAAAAAAATAAAACCATCGAAAGGATAATGCCCCAATGACTCTCCTCTCCATACGAACCAAAAAACTCCCATAATTCCCGCCCTGATGCAAATCCAGCTCCAATCGTTGTTCCGATAATGGTCATGCTTAACTTGATGGCCTTCCAAAAATCGTTGCCCCGCACTCGATCACTTCCTTACTCCCTTTTACAAGTTGTCCCTCTATGTATATTTCGCGAATGATTTCCGTATACTGATAATAGTCATTTTTTGGAGGCTTCGCTTATGTCTCGAATTGCTTATCATCATCCTGCTGCGATCGAGCTCTGTACAAAACAAATTTTGCTCGCCTTGAATACCATTCCCAAACAAGAAAAGATTATCTGTGTCTGTATTGGGACAGATCGCTCAACCGGTGATTCTTTAGGACCGATTGTAGGAACATTTCTCAAAAAACAGCCTCTTCCTGACATTGAAGTATGGGGCACTTTGGATGAACCGGTTCATGCAATCAACTTAAAATCCACCCTTGAACAAATCTCACAGCGATATCATCATCCTACCATTCTCGCTGTCGATGCATGCCTTGGACAATCCAAAAATGTGGGCTCGATCCAAGTAGGTTTGGGACCCATCAAACCAGGGGCTGGAGTCAACAAAGATCTACCTGAAATCGGTCAAATCCATATCACAGGGATCGTTAACGTAGCAGGGTTTATGGAATATGTTGTTTTACAAAATACACGACTCAGTTTGGTGATGAAAATGGCAGAAATCATCTCCACTTCCCTACACACTGCCTTTCAGATTTCTGCTGCACATCACCCACCATCTAGGATAAAAAAAGACCTCTGAAAACTTTTCAGAAGTCTTGAAATCTCCCAGCGATTGCCAAGCAAAATTTAATCCACCTCTTTCTCGTTATGGAGAAAGTCAATGATTCGTTCTAATTCTTGTTCAGAATAATATTCAATTTCGATTTTTCCCTTCCGTCGACCTTGTTTGATCTTCACAGGCGTTTCGAATAACTGTTGCAACAGATCTTCGTACTGCTTAATCAATGGAGCGACAGGCTTCTGTTTTCTTTTCTCTGTCGCTTTCTGTTCTCCTTCTTGCATTTTCCGAATCAACGCTTCCAATTCTCGGACACTCATCTGCTCTTCCACAATTTTCTTCGCTAATTGTTTTTGGAGTTCGGGTGACTCCACCGCTAAAAGAGCCCGTGCATGACCCATCGTCAGTGTTCCACGTGAAACATCTTCTTGAATCTCCCTAGGAAGCTGTAATATGCGCAAAAAATTTGCAATATGTGGTCGACTCTTTCCAACCCTTTGAGCAAGCTCTTCCTGCGTCAATGAAAAATGATCCAACAATTTCCGATATGCTTTGGCAATTTCGATCGGGTTTAAATCTTCCCGTTGTAAATTTTCGATAAGAGCAATCTCCATCATTTCATCATCAGAACATTTACGTACAATTACCGGCACTCTAGCTAGTTTCACCAATTTTGCTGCCCGATAGCGGCGTTCTCCCGCCACAATTTCATATCCATGGATACTCTCTCGAACCACCAAAGGTTGAACAATTCCATGTTGTTTGATCGATTCCGCTAACTCTTGCAAAGATTCATCTTGAAAGTTTTCCCGTGGTTGATAGGGATTGGGTCGTATTTCTTGCAGTGCGACCTCTTGGATCACCTCCTGGTCCTCTTGCTCAAAGCCGGATATCAAAGCTTCCAAGCCTTTTCCTAATCCTTTACTCCCCATTCATCATCACTTCTTTCGCTAGATTCAAATAACACTCCGCTCCTTTTGAACGAGGATCGTAACTTAAAATTGGTTTTCCATGACTTGGTGCTTCACTTAAGCGAATATTCCGTGGAATAACAGTTTGATAAACTTTCTGTCGAAAATATTTTTTAACTTCTTGCATCACTTGAGCGGAAAGGTTAGTTCGCGCATCATACATGGTTAGTAATACCCCTTCTATGTGCAGATGTTTATTGAGATGCCTCTGAACAAGTCGAATCGTATTGAGCAGTTGGCTCAATCCCTCAAGTGCGTAAAATTCACATTGAATCGGTATCAGTATGGACTGTGCGGCAGTTAATGCATTCAGTGTAATAATGCCTAAGGATGGAGGGCAATCAATCAATATATAATCAAACTGATCCTTCACCCCCCTGATGGCTTCTCTCAAACGATGTTCCCTTGAAATGACTTGACTCAATTCGATTTCAACCCCCGCTAATTGAATCGTAGCAGGGATTACCCAAAGATTGGGCTCTGCAGTCTGGATCAAAACCTCTTCCGCAGAACGTTCATGCATCAACAAATCATAGATACAATGCTTCACATCCGCTTTGTTGATTCCCAGTCCACTCGTTGTATTTCCTTGTGGATCAATATCTACAATCATCACTCGTTTTCCCGCACGGGCCATGCCCGCTGACAAATTAATCGTAGTGGTTGTTTTGTAGGGTGGAATGAAAACGCCTTTTCATGTCACCATGATAGGTTTTCTTCATTCTCCCTCCGAACCGAACGGACGCCTTTCGACGTATTCGGCTCTCCGATCATCGTCTAGGTCAAGTATCGTTGTAATGGCTGTTGATATCTTTTTCGAACTTGCTTGACAGACATGTTCATTTTACAAGCAATGGTCTTTGTCAAACTAGCAAAATGAACATAGCGAAAATAACGGATTTGTTTTTTTCTATTCCATGCCATGGAACAATCGCTTTCAAACTCGATTCGTTCTTGGCGATACCGTTCGATAATCTGATCAATCGGTTGATGGATGCGTGGTAAAAAAGCCACAGGACGCCCTTTCTTCTGAAACGGACGCAAACACCGATTCACCTTTTTTTTGGGGATAAACCACCTCATTCTTTGATCTTCACCCACGCTTAATTCATAATCATGAAAAGAGAAGCGAGCCGTTGCCAATAAGTCTATATGCGAATGCTGCTCAAAATTGTGTAAAGCCAATCGTTCCATAAGGAAGCGATTGATCTGCTCCCATAACGACCTCGCGCATGCTTTCGGACCTTTGACAAGCAAAAAGATATGTTCACCATAACGGATATAGGTAACTTTCTGCTGAAAGCGCATCATCCATCGATCAAGTTCCAACCATAACGGATTGAGCCAATCGCTTGACCATCCTTGAAGCTGAATCAGACGACGTATACATCTTAACAAACGACCATCGTCAATTTTTTGCTTCAACATGGAGACATAGCGATCCAGCTCGATCTGCTGAAAATAATCGATCGAAGGCATCTTAATTACCCACCCAAATGGTGGCGGCGTCGATTGAATCGAGATCATTGCTTCCTGAAGAGTCCTTTTTGCACATGGCAACATCAACGGTTGATAAATGGCTTGTAAAAGGTCCGAAATCGCATACTCCAGCAACTGGACTTTCAGCCGATTCTTCCATTCACAACGTTCTCTTCTCAATTCCATAATTAATGGATCAATCTGCGCCATCAATTGTGATTGTTGACAGATCGAACGTTTCTCCATGGCCATAGCATAGATTTCTGGGTGGTACAAATACCGATATAACCGTCGAAAGACAAAATCGGGTCTTTCTTTTGACTTTTGACCTAGTAATGACAAGATATGTTCGGCTTTCTGCATTTCGCATACCTCCATATCTTTATCATGTGATGATCTGTCTTCCTTCGCCATGTGATAAGCTTTCCTTATCTCAGACTACTATGAAGACTCCGCAACCTTAGCAGATATTCAGAACCTCACTTGTTCATAGCTCCTTGAGCATTCTGCCTTAGGTTTTCTCCGTTTACTTTGTGAATACATTTCGAGTGACTTAGGAGTCCCACTCATCTCTTTTACGTATCCGCGATACGCCGGAGAAATGATAGAGAGTACAACCATCGCAGGCAAAATGGTTGTAATCATTTCTCATATACGTTTCAATTAGCTTTTCGTATATCTCGGTGGTCTGAGCAAAGAGATTGGGATTCAAGCAGTATAGCCTTCTCCATATCGTGACACTGGTCTAGCATCACCGATTTGCTAGCTAATTTCGCAAATGTGACGCGTTACAAACATGCTTTGGTCCCCTTTCTG
>JANWJM010000145.1 GCA_025449475.1 Thermoactinomycetaceae bacterium | reverse complement strand
TTTTGCCAGTGGCCAGATTTTTCCCAGAGCTCTTTTACAAGCAAAGTGGGTGTCTTGATTTCGACGTATCCAGCTCTTTCATGACATTTTCTCCAGTACTCAATGAGCCTGTTCCAGATAATCATGCCTTTAGGGTGCATGAATGGAATACCAGGGGCTTCTTCATGAAGCGTAAAGAGGTCGAGTTTTGGGCCTAGGATTTTGTGGTCGCGCTTTTTGGCCTCTTCCAGCTTATGGAGGTACTCTTTGAGTAGTTTTCTATCCGGGAAAGAAATACCATAGATGCGAGTGAGCATCGCATTTTTAGCATCGGCCCTCCAGTAAGCACCAGAAGTTTTTAGCACTTTAATCGCTTTGATTTTGCCAAGACTTGTAAGGTGCGGGCCACGACATAAATCAAAGAACTCTCCTTGGCGATAGCCGGTAAGAAGCGAGCCCTCATTCGCAAAGCCTTCAATCAATTCTATTTTGTAGCGGTTATCAGCGAAAGCTTTCAACGCTTCATCCTTTGAGGAAAACACCACGCGCTCTGAGCGATAGTTTTCTTCGCAAATTTTTTGCATTTCCTCTTCGATATCTTTTAAATCATCTTCTGAAATCGTAAGATCGGCAAAGTCGTAGTAGAAGCCGGCATCAATTGGAGGGCCAATTGTGGGCTTTGCTTTTGGAAATTTGCGTAAAATAGCTTGTGCGAGTACATGTGCGGAGGTGTGCCAAAAGACCTCTTTGCCCTCTGGTTCATCAAAAGAATAAAAGCGGATAAGATCATTTTCCTTCAAAGGGGAAGAAAGATCGGATCGAGCTCCATTGATATCACAGGCGACCGCTTGGTGAGGCGCTCGAAGGTTGAGCTTATCTGCAAGCTCATAAATTTTTGCGCCTTCAGGAAGCTCCGCTTCCGAGATCGCATTTTTGGCATCGAAATATTTTACGCGCATTGTTCTTTTCCTAGATTCAAAATCGCAATTTTTAGCAGTGTATCGTATCGGGATAGTTTATGCCCAATTAAAATGAAATATTGATAGATTCCCATAAGAGATAGACTTAATTATAATTTTTTTAATTTTTGACTAGCTAAAATCACGATAATTAAGCTTAATGAGGGTTTAAAACATAATATAGGAAGTCCGTGGCTTTGCAACCTTTTGATGCGCTCTTTAAAGAAGCAGAAGTCTCATCTGTCGCCCCTCATTTCTACTCGAGGATATGTAGTTTGCTTGCTCGTCGTGATTTACACCCGGATGAAAATATTCTCGATATTGCGCTTGAAGAATTTGACGAACTTTCGAAAAGCCTAGATAAAACTCAAATTCAAGAGAGCTGTTCTGTTCGGAATGTTTTGAAAGCAAGACTCATTGCCACGCATCTCGTTCGTGAAGATGGAGAAATTGATTTTGAGCTTGCAAAGAAGCTCTCTGAGCGCATCAAAGCAAATCTGTATTCACTTGCGCCGGGTTGTGAGCCTGATGCAGTCCGAGATGAGCACATTGTGGAAGTGTTAGATCTTTTAGTGAAAGAAAAAGAGCTTTCCCGAATTATAAAACATATGAGCCGCCCCCTTACAAATAGGCTTGCGGAAGAAGTGATTAGAGACACATTGATGATTCCAGTAGGGACCCTCGTTAGCGATGTTCATGTGAGGCGTGCGTGTCTTGCCGCTTGGCTCACTACCTTAAGACAAAGTTTAGGCTCTTGTTTTGCAACCGCCCCCGCTATTATCATTCATCACGAACAGCCCCATCTTTTCCTCCATGACCTAGACGAAATGATGAACACGGGGCGCATGAGGCGAACGTTTGGCGGAGTAGAATACACGGTTCCAATGAGCTCCACTTGGGGCAATGGTGACCTTAAAAAACCAATCGTTTTACAAAGAGAGCTTGAAGCGAATGAATCCAAAATATGGATGTCGCCTGGCCTTATTGCAGCACTTGAGGCGGTACAAGTTTTTGAAAAAGCTGAAAGCTCGAAAGAAAAAGTGCACAAGCTTCACAAGCTCTTAAAGGAAGCTTTGAGCCAATTTTCCGAAGCCGGCCCCTTCATTATCACGACAGCTGAAGAGATTCTTCGTGTGCTGCTCTTGCAGCACCATGGGATACGCCAAAAAGATGTTGATGAATATCTCAATCGTCCTAAAAGCATGATTGCAAGCGGACTTATGCTCCACGTACCACGCACATCAAAAAATGCAAAAACCAAAGGTGATCCTTGTGTCAATTTCTTAAAAGATATCGAGATTGCCAAAACCGCTTTCAAAACGCTTGCCGATTGTGCGCTCCTTAAATCTTGGGAATTTACCCTCGCCTCCTTTTCTGAGATCAAATTGGATTTTGCTCGCTTTAATTTATATGCAAGCTTAGGCATTAATTATGATGACCCAGGAGGTATTGGAGAGTGCATTTATAGAATTATTTCTCTAAAAATTGAGCAAGCAAATAGCTACCTTAAAGAAAAAGAAGAAGAGTATGAACAGATCGCCTTGCAGATGCAGTATTTGGATGCTCGTGCGCGCTCGGCAAGTACTGAAAAAGAAATCGAGTGGATGAAGGTCGAATATCGATCAAGGCAAGCGGATTTGTATAATATCGAACAGCAAAGGCAAATAGCTTATGACAAAGCCAAAAAAATAGCTTCCCTTAATGAATTTTTGATTTCAGAGTATGACAAAAAGTTTCGCGATTATTTTCAAGAAGTCTACGATGCCGAAATCCACGATATTTCTTCGAATCCCTTTGATGATAGTCCTGCGGGATTTAGGCTCATTTTTCAACATGGGCGAACGAACCCCTCAATGTGGACGCATATTTCTTCCGTTCAAGAATTTGTAGAGGCTTTAGTTTCCTTTTTTACGATTACAGAACAAGAGTTTTCATCTGCCCCACAAATCAAAGGAGTAGAAGGCGACTTTAGCCTTATCATTACCCAACTTGTAACCCATGTGAGAAGTGATGCATTTTTAGAGTCAGCGTTCTATCGTATGGCGCGTGCTCATGGCGCGCCCCTGATAGCAAAACCGCTGCAAAACCTTGATAAAGTAGAAAAAAAACCCTGGGTGTATACCTCTGGGGGCTCCATGAGCACTTTAGTAAGTGCTTATTACAAAAGTGACGAAAAACCGTTTGAGGTTACGCGCTGGGTAGAAAATGAAACAGAGCTTTTTGCATTTTTGCTCGACACTTTAAAACATCTTCCTGAGAAAGTGACAAGGCCCTATCTTGAAAATCCTGCAAAGTCCATGCTGATTCATTCTCCCACGCATGCCTTTTTATTAAAACCTGGCTTTCCTCAGTTTCGAGATGGATGGCTAAGTGAGATGTACACTTACTCGTGGATTAAACATGAGCTTATCGAGCCGACTCAAAACTTCTTGAAAGGCCTGTATATCGAAGAAGAAATGGCCCACGACATCATAAAAGAGCTTTTGCGTTATGTGCCTTTAGATTTTCGCCCACGCTTTTTGCAAGTATTCGAGCACCCGCCTTACCGCTTATCGGTCGGGAATTTTTTTGATTATATTGTGAATGCTTGTCATTCGGATAGAGGGTTAAGAATTCCGCATGGCACGATCCTTTCTGAAGATGTAATAACAGAGGTTCTCTATTCATTATTGCCCTTTACGCAAGTAGATACGGCAAAAATGAAGCTACAGGAGAATTTAGCGCGCATCTTTGCAAATGATAGATCACGTATCGGGCGCGTCCAAATTTTACTCGAACAGTTTTGGAAGAGTGGGGAGCAAAACTACATCTCTTCAAAACAGCTAATAGAAATTGCGAATGCATACGCGGCTCTTGTAATCGGATCAACAAGATGCCCCACAAATATGCGAAGAGTTATTGTTGAGGAACTCCGCCGAGCAAATCTTGTATTGCCTTACCCAACAATTTTTGCCGACACAAACTGGGTGAAAGACTATTTTGCTTTTGTGGTAAGTCCTGTTACGCAAGAACTTGAATTCTGGAGCGTTGATAGTTTAGGTGTGCAAGGCAGGCCAGTAAGTCATTGGAAAATGTGGCTCAATGGAGCAAGACGCGATCCCAAGTGGGGAATTTTTTCGCGTCCTCATGACTATGTGGGGTGATTCAGCAAAAAATATTAAAATAATTAATATTTTTTGTTTGCTTTAAAAAAAGTAAATCTGATAGTACGGAGATCTTTATTGAAAATTTGCTTTCGCCAGAAATTACATTTGTTGAAAGATCTGAAAAAGGCGATTGCAAAATGAGTGCAGACGAGGTTTAGGAAATTCTGGAGCCTCGCAAGACAAAAGTTCATGTGTGTTGGACCTTTTGGGACCTTTGAAGAAAGACGAAAGTGGTTAAGTTTGTATTGTTTAAAGAAATGTATAGGGATTTGAGTTTACAAAAAATCAAATTGCCTCTATACACATAGCTTTATTACAGATAAAGTCTCGAACTTTTGATGAGATGGCTGTACAGAGGTTTATAGGCCCAAGGCGAGTAAAGTTAGGAAAACAAGAAAAAATGGAGAAAAACATGAAATTTTGGAAATATTTGTTGCCATGCGCTTTGGCTGCATGTAGCTACACAGCTTCCATGCAGGCAATAGGTCTTGGGGGGCAAGAAATCCCCAACGACTATTCCACTACAAAGGAAGAGCGTGAGACAGATCTCAGAGCTCTTACCGATTTCGTGAAGTCGAAAGGACAAGTTTCGCTTCAAGAAAAAGGTGGCGCTATGATGTTGAGTGGTGACGTTCGCACAGAGTGGGACTACATGCACGCAACTACACATGGAAAGAGACAGCGCGGTAAAAAAACAAGCCGTTTGTTCTATCCAGGTGAAATGACAAAAGGGACATTCCATGAGCCAATTTCAAGAAACGAATTCAATATCGAAGCGAATTTGATATTTGACTATCGTGCTGATCGTTCATGGGCGAAAATCCAGCTTCAATTTGACAACCCAGCTGGTATTCGCGAGAATCGTGTACAAGTTGACAGCCTTGACAAACATGAGCGTCATAAGTTCAAGAACGTAATGTGGGGTAGCGGTAAACTCAGTAACATCGCTCTTCGCAAAGCGTATATGGGTTACACAGTACTTGAAATGGGTACATCACGCTTTGATGTTGAAATTGGAAGACGCCGTTTGATCGACGTGTTCGATTCAAAAGTAGAATTCCACAACATCTATGATGGTATCACACTGAAGTATGCGAACAGCTTCGAAGGTATCGCTGATATCCAAGCAAAAGTTGCTGGCTTTGTAATTGACTACACAGTAAACCACTTCGGATGGGTTGGCGAACTTGACTTCCTTAACCTAGCAGACGAAGGCGTAGACTTTAAATACTCCTTCATCCACTGGAATAAGAATGGCGTAAACAGATTGAATCACCACCATCCACATGGTAACAGATACAACATTTCGCAATGGTTGCTTGCTTATAACTTAAGCCCAGATCTCTTGCACTACAAGAGCCAAATCTATGGTGCTTACCTTCATAACCATGCAGCTGTCAGCACCCATGTAACACATCACCATAAAAATGCTAATGCTTGGTATGCAGGCTTTAGAATGGGTGAAGTGAAGAAACAAAACGACTGGGCGTTTGATGCAAGCTACCAGTGGGTAAATGCACAAGCTATTCCTGAATCTGATGTATCAGGAATTGGCCGTGATAACCCAAGAGCGATCTCAATGTACAGAATCAGATCCGGTGGCTTTGCTAACTACAAAGGTTACGAGTTCAACGGTTTGTATGCTCTAACAGACAACTTGACATTCAATGCAATCTTCCAAAGAGTGCATCAGTGTTCAGCTAGTGTTGGTGGCAAACATCGTTCATACATGATCGAGCTTGCAGCAATCTACGCGTTCTAATCTAAAGTTAGAAACGCTGGCTAAAGCGAAAGGCCTCCCCAAAAGGGAGGCCTTTTTTTTTGCCCGGAAATATTAAAACACAAAGAAAAAATTCGAGAGGCGAAAGAGATACTTTTACGCATAAATGGATAAGGCGTGAAAAAAATA
>JANWJM010000144.1 GCA_025449475.1 Thermoactinomycetaceae bacterium | reverse complement strand
GCCCATGCATTTTAGTGATAAACGTTACCGTATCTTGTCAGGCTCTTCACCAGTCGCTACCCAGATGTTGCATGCAGTAGGTATTGCCTACGCTGCAAAGCTAAAAAACCAAGATCATGTGGTGTTTACTTCGTGTGGTGAGGGATCAAGCAATCAAGGAGATTGGCATGAAGCTTGCAATTTTGCTGGGGTTCACAAGTTGCCCGTCATCTTTATGGTGGAGAACAACCAATATGCAATTTCCGTTCCTTTACGGAAGCAGGTGGCTGGCGAACAGATCGCTTCCCGGGCAAAAGGATATGGTTTTCCAGGGATTACGGTGGATGGACGGGATCCATTGGCAGTGTATCGTGAGATGAAGCAAGCGGTGGATCGAGCGCGGCAAGGAAAAGGATCTACGTTAATTGAAGCCGTTACATATCGATTGGCTCCGCATTCGAGTGATGATGATGATTTGACATATCGTTCCAAAGAAGAAGTAGAAGCAGCGAAGAAAATAGATCCTGTCGTTCTTTTTCGCAATTACCTTATTGATCATCAATTGTTGGATGATGAGCGTGAAGCACAGATGCATCAACAAATCGACGAAGAAGTCGATGAAGCTACAGAATATGCACAAAATGCACCTGATCCTCATCAAACGGATCTATATCGTCATGTGTATGCTTAAATGGGAGGAGAAAGATGCCGACAATTTCCTATATTGAGGGAGTTACAGCTGCAATTCGAGAGGAAATGAAAGCAGATGAACGGGTTTTTGTATTAGGAGAAGATGTAGGTGTTCGGGGAGGTGTATTTCGAGCCACGGCGGGATTGTATGAGGAGTTTGGAGAAGATCGAGTGTTAGATACACCCTTATCCGAGTCCGCGATTGCCGGAGTGGCGATCGGAGCAGCGGCTTATGGAATGCGACCGATTGCTGAGATGCAGTTTGCAGATTTTATTTTGCCTGCAGTCAATCAGATTATGAGTGAAGCGGCAAGGCTGCGGTATCGTTCAAATGGTAGTTGGAGTTGTCCGATAGTGATTCGAGCTCCCTACGGGGGCGGAATTCACGGTGCGCTCTATCATTCACAGAGTATTGAATCCATTTTTGCGGGCACACCAGGTTTAAAAATTGTAGCTCCTTCCACTCCATATGATGTAAAGGGGCTGTTAAAAGCCGCGATTCGTGATGATGACCCCGTTCTTTTTCTCGAACATAAACGGTGTTATCGATGGATCAAAGGAGAAGTGCCTGAAGAGGAATATACAGTTCCTTTGGGAAAAGCCGATATAAAAGTAGTAGGAACCGATGTGACAGTCATCACGTACGGTTTAATGGTTCATTATGCAAAAGAGGCTGCTGAAAAATTAAAACAGGAAGGAATTCATGTTCATCTGCTTGATCTTCGAACATTGATTCCGCTCGATAAAGAAGCGATCCTTGAAGCGGCAGCGAAAACGGGGAAAGTCTTGATTATTCATGAAGACAATAAAACAGGCGGTTTTGGTGGTGAAATTTCCGCTATCATTGCTGAAGAAGGCTTGTTTGAACTCGATGCTCCGATTCAGCGTCTATGTGGTCCAGATGTTCCCGCGATGCCTTACAATGCATCTCTTGAAAAAGAGTTTATGATCAGCCCACAAAAAATCGAGAAAGCGATTCGTGAATTAGCAGAATTTTAGAGGTTTATCGAAGTTCAATTCTGATTGGAATAAGCTTGTATCACGATCTTATTCATAAAGGGGGCTCCAGGATTGGCAGTCAATATTTCAATGCCACAGCTAGGAGAGAGTATCAGTGAAGGAGTTATTTCAAAGTGGCTAAAAAAACCCGGTGACTGGGTGGAAAAATATGAACCGATTTGTGAAGTGGAAACAGATAAGGTAAATGCTGAGGTTCCTTCTACCATTTCAGGGAAAATAATGGAAATACTGGTCAAAGAGGGGACAAAAATTGCAGTTGGACAAATTATCTGTCGCATTCTTACAGAAGAGGATGAATCCGTTGTGCAGAACGACTCGCATGAATCATTCATGATCAATCAACGGCCGACGACTTCTTCTGAAGCGGTCTCGATGCGTTCCCGCTATTCTCCGGCAGTCACACGATTGGCGCAAGAACATCAAATTGATTTAAACCAAGTGAAAGGGACGGGAAAGAGGGGACGAATTACGCGGAAAGATGTGTTACAGTATTTGTCTAATCAACAAGCAACTGCGACGATTCTTGAACAAGAACCCGTTTCACAATTGGAAAGAATGCCGACTTCGGGTGATCAGGAGATCCCTCTATCCCATGTAAGAAGAGCGATTGCGGACCGAATGGTCAAGAGTAAGAAAGAGATTCCCCACGCCTGGATCATGATGGAAGCCGATGTGACTGGTTTGGTCGAATTGAGAAATCAGGAAAAGAAGTCTTTTCAGGAGAAGGAAGGGGTTCCTTTAACCTTTATGCCTTTCTTTATTAAAGCAGTGGTTGATGCGATTAAGGAATTTCCATATGTGAATGCGGTTTGGTCAAATGATAAGGTGGTGTTGAAAAAGGAGATCAATATCTCTATCGCTGTTGGAACAGAAGAAGCATTATATGTCCCTGTGATTCATGATGCTGATTCGTTTAGTATTCGTGGATTGGCGAAAAAAGTTTATCAGTTAGCGAAGAAGACTCGTTCAGGGAGCTTGGAGCTAAGTGAAACGCAAGGCGGAACATTTACGGTTAATAATACGGGCTCGTTTGGTTCTATTGCTTCGAAGCCAATTATTAACTATCCTCAAGCGGTGATTCTTTCATTTGAGTCGATTGTAAAAAGACCCGTTGTGGTCGATCAGATGATTGGAATTCGCGATATGATCAACCTTTGTTTATCTTTGGACCATCGGATCCTAGATGGTGTGATGGTGGGGAAATTTTTAAGGCGAGTGAAGCAGACGTTGGAGTCGTTTAATCCACAAACGGTCATCTAATGATCATCGAGCAGTGAGTTCCCATTGAAAATTGGGGGGGAATGGGTATGTTTCATGTACAAATACTCGGACGTATGCCATATCATCAAGCTTGGGAAATGCAAAAGCAGTTGGTGACTGCAATTGATCAAGGGCAGTTAACCAATCAATTATTGCTTGTCGAGCATGAACATACCGTCACATTGGGGAGAGGAAGCCATGTCGAACATCTCCTTCTGAGTGAAGAGGAATTTCAACGACGGGGAATTGAGGTGGTTGAAATCGATCGGGGTGGAGATGTGACGTACCATGGACCAGGACAGCTTGTAGGTTATCCTCTCTTCTATCTTGGAAAGCAAGGAAATGCAAAAGAGTATTTACGCAAATTGGAAGAAGTAATCATTCAGGTGTTGAAACAATGGAGGATAGAGGGTTGTCGAAAAGAAGGGTATACCGGTGTCTGGATTGGCGATCAAAAAGTAGCAGCGATTGGCGTAAAATTTAATCGAGCAAGGCGTCAAAAAGGATATATCACAAGTCACGGCTTTGCTTTGAATGTGAATACCGATCTATCTTACTTTCAAACGATTATTCCTTGTGGGATCGAAGAATATGGCGTCACTTCCATGGAAAAACAATTGAAGAGAAAGTTACCGATGAATGAAGTCATGAATCATGTGATCGAACAAATGAGACTTGTTTTTCATGATGAGTCCGAGTTGTTAAGAAATGTAACAGGCAAATGAGAATCTTCGCTCATTTGCCTGTTACATCGGTGTTTTTTCCGCTTTTTGTAAGGGAAGTCGATAGAGAGGTAAGATGACAATCATACTAATGAATAGCAGAATCGCTGTGATTTGAAAGATCATCGAGATGGGCAATAATTTTTTTAATAGTCCGGCGACACTCATCGTGATTAACATGGCTCCGGTAAACATTGGATTTAGGATGCCATTCACACGTCCCACATAATGGCTGCTTGTGTTTTGCAGAATGGTGGTCGTTCCTCCGATATGGATCGCTGGTAACGTCAATCCACAGATAAATTCACCCAGCAGTGTAAGCCAAAGTGTGGTGGAAAAACCAATAATACTCATACCCAAAGCCGTCAATCCTGAGCCGAGAATCAGTAAACGAGACGGTGAAATGGTTTTGGATAGCATCATTGTGAGAACGCCACCAATGCACATGCCAATTCCATTTGCTGTAAGAAGCCATTTTAAAAATTCTTTTGGCAGTTTCAATTGCTCGGTAACTAAAAAGATGGAGAGCGGTTGGATAAAACCGATTGCTAATCCCGCCAAAAAGAAACTTAAAGATATAAGAATTAAGAGCCGTTTGGAAAATACATATCGAAATCCACTCATCATTTCTCTCCAGACGGATGTTTGCTCCAGTTTCTTTTCTTCTTTTAGTAGAGGATCATTAGGAATCCAAGTAAGCATAAAAGCGGCCAAGAGAAAGCATATTCCTGTAAATGCAATTGACAGATAGATCCCAAACTCTTGATAAATATAGGTTCCAATGATGGGTCCTAAAATCATAAATAAAGCAAAAAGGGTTTGGTAGAGCGATATGGCAGCTTGCATTTTTTCCCCCGCCAAATGAAGTTTAAAGAGTTTCATTCCAGATGGTTGTGAAAATTGCGATAAGATGGATGAGATGAGCATGGAAAAAAAGATGACATGCCAGCTTGTAAAAAGCAAGGTAACGAATACAATAAAGACCGATGTGGCGCTTAAGAGTTCACACCAGATCATGGTTTGTTTGGGTCGCCAGCGGTCTGCGTAGGTTCCACCCACAAATGAAAAAATAAAAATAGGGAGGAACTCAGCGATAGAAATCATGGAAACGGCGAAAGGATCGCCATTGGTTTTCTCGACGACATATAGAAGAACTGCGAAGTTTCGAATCCAAATTCCAAGCTGTAAAAAAAATGCAGAGGCTAAGATCGATTGGACAAATCGGTTACGAAATAAGGAAAGCGAAGAGAATAAATTGGACATAAAAAAACCCCTATTCCGTTTCTGGATAGGAGAACACAACAAAGGATAGTAAGATTTGCAAACATGGCTTCGATTTGTTCCACCTAATCCTACCCAGAACATTTGTGTGAAATATTTTTTATTGGGTGAGGATTAGATCAGCAAGATCATCAATCACCCTAGGGATAGATCATTTACCAAGGTAGGTAAGAAATGAGTGTATCAGCTCCAAAAAACAGATCAAATACAGAGAGCAAGGCTATGCCTACCAGGCCAATCGTGAAAATCCCACCGATTACGAAACCTGGTTTGTTTTGGTTCTTCTTGTTGTAAAGTGTTCCCCGGATTGCCAAGATGCTTATCAAAACCAGTATTGTTACCATAAATAGGTTCATTTGCATACACCTGCCTTTTTTCAGACATGATTGCTTTATCTAGAAGTATAGACAAAAAAACAAGAAAAACACATAAAAATGACAAAGGTCATAGGAAAAGTGTAACTGCAGAAGCCAATGAGGTAATGACTAGCGCAGCTACCAATAAATAGATGATCCATCGCATCATACGTGGTTGCAAGTCCATTCACCTCAAATATGTATTTTACAAAAGAAGAAGTCGGAAGTCTATAGGGACATGTTGTTGCTCTTCAAATGTGATGTGTGTTGAGAATGCATATGTTTAGCGGATGGATACAGCTATCTGATGATATCGGATTGAATGTTACAATATATTTCATGAAAATGACATAAAAAATACAATCTGTTCGAATTATCAAGTATAAACCTTTAATCATAAATTAACTTATTAACGGGTTAAAGGTATTTAAAATTTTATTTCAAATCAATCTGTTCAATTTTTAAAAACATGGTAAGATAGTACCATATGACAGGATTGTCATAGGAATGGAGGATTACCATTGGTACATGTGCAGCGTTTGATTGATGAGTTTGTTGGACTCGTGAAAATAGATAGTGAGTCTGGGAATGAAAGAGCCGTTTGTGACTGCTTGAAAAAGAAATTGTCGGACTTAGGATTGGAAGTGATTGAGGATCGTTCAGCAGCTCTTACCGGTCATAACGCAGGCAATTTAATTGCAACACTCCATCCATGCGATGGGACGGAAAAGATTCCTGGAATTTATTTTACCAGTCACATGGATACTGTTTCCCCAGGTGTGAAGATTAAACCATCCGTCCAAGATGGTTACATAGTCTCTGATGGGACGACGGTATTGGGAAGCGATGATAAAGCGGGGATCGCAGCCATTATAGAAGCTGTTCGTGTCATTCAAGAAGAAAAGATGGAACACGGTCTCATTCAACTCGTTTTTACAATCGGTGAAGAGTCAGGATTGGTGGGCTCCCGGCATATCGAACATTCTCTTATTCAAGCAGACTATGGATTTGCAATAGATTCCAATGGTCCAGTTGGTGAAATTATCACTTCAGCAGTTGCACAGAATAAAATTGTGGTGAAAATTAAGGGGAAGGCCGCTCATGCTGGATTAAATCCAGAGAATGGTGTGAGCGCAGTGCAAATCGCCAGTCGAGCCATCTCGCGCATGAAATTAGGAAGAATTGATCACGAGACAACTGCAAATATAGGTATTATTCATGGGGGAACCGCCATCAATATCATCCCTGAAGGTGTAGAAGTGTCAGCGGGAATTCGAAGCCACAGTGATGAGAAATTGGATTACTATACCAATCAGCTTGTCGAAAACTTTCAACAAGCTGCACGAGAATTAGGTGGATCAGTTGAGGTAGAGGTGACTCAACTTTATCCAGGATATCATTATACAGAATCGGATTTAGTTGTCAAACAAGCAGTTGCAGCCATTAAGAAGATTGGGCGTCAACCTGTCTTTCGTGCAAGTGGTGGCGGAAGCGATGCAAATGTTCTTTCCAGCTATGGGATTCCGACGGTGAACTTAGGTGTCGGATACGAAAATATTCATACCATCAATGAACGAATGCCCATTATTGAACTGCGCAAAACAGCAGAAATGATAGTTGCCTTAATTGAAGAGAGTATCAAAGTACAGCCAAGCGTTATGGAAAAAGAACTGGTTCATGCATAAATCATAGAGTTCGATGACAACCACTCGTTTATAGGGTGGTTGTTTTTTGTCAGATGTTTCGTTTTGCCTATTTTGAGGGGGGATGATAAAGTGCTTCTAGCTTCTCTAACACTCTACGCTTCCGATATAACATATGACCTGTTTCTGCCACCTCTTCGATGATGGATCGGTTGATCAACGCGCCGAGGATGATTCCAAGTATGGGAACCAACTGAAAAAGCTTTTTCCACCCATAGTGATCGCGATAAGATCCCATCACTTCTCGCCAACCCTCGATTTGCGAGAGCGTTTCTCGATCAACATCTTTCTTATGATAATGGGATAAATCCTTTAAGATTGATTTTTTTCCAACGATATCAGCAGAAGAGAATTGAAGGCATTTAACGATAAAGACCCGCTCCTTCTTCTCGTTTGGGTTGTAACCGTAAGTGAGGGCCATCTCTTGTAACACTTTTAAGGATAGACCAAGTATCATTGGAATATCGATGGCAAGTGAAAAGAGACCGCCTACCCCCGTTGTGGCTCCTTGGAGAGTCGCTACTCCTTTTCGGGTTGTAATCAGATCTTCAGCTACTTCGTTCATGATCTGGATCGATAAATGTTTCACCTCTGACAAAAGAAGCGGTTCATGGGGAGGGAGTTTTGCTTTTTGGGTTAATTGTTGGAGAATATGCGCTTCATGAATCAGATATTTCCCTCCATATTGGATGTAGCTGCCGACCTCATCCAAGAACTTTCCTACATACTGATGGACTTGATGGGGCGTTATTTTATCCAAAAGAGTGAATGGAAGGCGAAAAATTTTTTCCCAAAACCATATTTTATTTTGATCATCTTCCCATTTGGCGATGATTTGAAGTTCGTTTTCTAACAGTTTTTTTTCGTCTCGTTTCACAGCCATCATCACCCTCGAAATATTATTCTACATCCTAGAATAATATCCTTCTTTTTTTAAGCCGATGATGTGATCTTTTTTTCTGGTCGATTTTGGCTTCAGTGAGGGGAGTTGTCGCTGTATAAATGCTTGAACGGTCAATGATGATTGTGACCAATCACGCAGGCGGGAGCGAATTTCCCATGACTTTCCCACCAAACAAACTCCTTTTTGATGAATGGATGTTTTCATGGCAACCTCCTTTTTTCTCAGTGTGTAGATGACAGAAAAAAATATACATTCCTTTTAGATCAGTTATAATGAATTTCAGAAGGAAGTGAGATACGAATGAACGATTTTGAAGAAAAAACATTATCATCTAAGAAGATTTATGATGGCAGAGTAGTGAAATTGGTGGTGGACGATGTATTGCTCCCAAATGGGAAACCATCCAAGCGGGAAATCGTCAAACATTCCGGAGCCGTCGCAGTTGTGGCTGTGACCAAAGAGGAGAAGTTGGTACTGGTTAAGCAATTTCGAAAGGCGTTGGAAAAAACAACCTTAGAGATTCCTGCTGGAAAATTGGAAGCAGGCGAACAGCCGTTGGAATGTGCAACTCGTGAATTGGAAGAAGAGACGGGCTATCGAGCGAAATCGCTTAAACCGCTCTATTCTTTTTATACATCCCCTGGGTTTGCGGATGAAATCATTCATCTTTTCTGGGCCGAAGACTTAGAACAGGGTGTTGTTCATCTGGATCACGATGAATTTATCGAGTTGGTTGAGTATTCAATCGACGAGTGTTTTGCTGCGATCAAGGAAAAGAAAATATGTGATGCAAAGACGATATTGGCGGTGCACTTATGGAAGCAACGAAATCAGAGAAGCTAAATACGATTTATGCGGATTTACATATACATATTGGTCGATCAAAGGAAGGACTGCCGGTAAAGATCACAGCTTCGAAAAAGATGACCTTTACCGAGGTGATTTATGAAGCTTTTTATCGAAAAGGATTGCAGTTGATTGGTGTGATTGATGCGCACTCGCCACCGGTGCAACGCGAAATCCTCGAAGGACTTGAAAGAGGGATATTTGCTGAGCATGTTGACGGAGGGATTCAATATCGAGGAGTCACCTGTTTACTCGGTGCTGAAATTGAAGTGAAAGAACCTGCAATGAAACCGGTTCATGTTTTGACCTTTTTTCCAACGTTATCGCAGATGATCGACTTTTCAAAATGGTTAGCGAATCATATGAATAATGTTCAGTTCAGTACGCAGCGTCTCTATCAACCTATTCCTGTTTTGATCGAGCAAGTGATGCAAAGGGAAGGTGTATTGATTCCCGCGCATATATTTACACCGTTTAAGAGTGTTTTGGGCAGTGCCACAGATCGTTTAGCTAATCTCTTTCCCCTGGATTCCATTGTGGCGATCGAATTAGGCTTGAGTTCAGATACAACGTTAGCAGATCAAATATCGGAGTTACATGCGTATCCCTTTTTAACCAATTCTGATGCACATTCGGTTCAAAATATTGGTCGAGAGTATAATGAATTTTCAATGAAAGAAGCCAGTTTTGTAGAGTGGATCAAGGCATTAAAGCAAGTGGATGGGCGTCGAGTGATTGCTAATTACGGACTCAATCCGCGTTTAGGAAAATATTATCGTTCTCGGTGTCAAGTTTGTGATCACTTGTGGCCAGCAGGGAAGCGCATCACCCGTTGTCCTGCGTGCGGAAGTGACAAACGAGTGAAAGGAGTGCGGGACCGAATTGACGAGTTAACCGATTGTTCAGGTTCTCAGCCCGATCGACCCCCTTATATCTATCAAATTCCATTGCCGATGTTTCCAAAGTTGGGACCAAAAACACTACATAAATTATATGAACATGTGGGGACAGAGATGTTTATTCTACATCGCGCCACACGTGAAGAGATTGCAGCGGTTACCAATGATCAGTTAGCGGAACTGATCATGTTATCACGAGAACAGAAATTGAAGCTTATAGAAGGCGGTGGAGGAAAATATGGAAAGGTTCAATAATAACAACTCTAAAAAACTTCTATTTCTTTCTCCTGCCTCATAATCTAAGAGTAACGATCTCAAAGGAGGCAGATGGCGATGAGACGAAAAAGCCTGTGGAGTCAAACCATTCATACGCATGTTGAAAATTTAAAATCATTATATGTATTTGTCACCGTGCTCTTTGTTGTAGGTGTTATTTTTGGTGGAATTGTGGTTGAAGTATTGGATATTAAGCTAAAAGAAGGGTTATTAAACTATTTAGGGCATTTTTTTCAAGGATTGAAACAAGATGAGATTGCCGATCCTGAAGTGACGTTTCAGCATGCATTAGGCGGACATATGAAAATAACGGGGATCATGTGGATCTTAGGCATTTCGGTCATTGGCATCCCGATTTTACTCATCTCTATTTTTCTCAAAGGATTGGTAATTGGTTTTACAGTGAGCTTTTTTGTGAGTCAATTATCTTGGAGTGGGCTTTGGTTTTCGTTTGTTTCGGTGGTACCGCATAATTTACTTGTGATTCCTGCTTATATTATTATCGCTGTATCAGGAATTCATTTTTCTATCTATTTGGTAAAAAATCGACTGATTAAACACCGCGGAGCGATCTATCCACAATTTATTTCTTACTGTTTGCTCGTGATGTGTATGGCTGTTTTTCTGCTGATTGCTGCCGGCATTGAAGCGTATCTTTCTCCGATTTGGATGAAAAAGATGATTCCCAACGTAGGAATGATTTTACCTGCAATATTACAATAATTATAATCATTATTATCTAATAGTTTCTTTACTTAGATTTGACGGATAAACCCATTCTCCCATATAATGTTCTCAGAAACATAGGGGGGTGTGAATGTGGAAAACCGGGTGAATCAAATCAAACAACAATTATCCGCCCACAGCTACAAGTTAACCCCCCAACGGGAAGCGACGGTCCGAGTGCTTTTAGAAAATGTTGAAGATCATTTAAGCGCAGAGGATGTCTACCTGTTGGTGAAGGAGAAGTCTCCTGAAATTGGATTGGCTACTGTTTATCGAACATTAGAATTGCTGAGCGACTTACAGATTATTCACAAATTAAACTTTGGGGATGGTGTGACGCGATATGAGTTT
>JANWJM010000143.1 GCA_025449475.1 Thermoactinomycetaceae bacterium | reverse complement strand
TCGCAGAACCATATTGTTTCGCAAATGTAGGTAGCGGGAAGAGTTGGTAAGGTTTCGATAATAATTGCTCAGTCAAATCGACCAAGCGCGTGCTTCTCTTCCACTTTTCCACATTCGCACCTCCGAATCCAAATACCTTTAGCGAAATATAACACAAGTGTATAGCGTGATTCAAGCTCCCAATATACGTACAGCAAAAACCTGACGACAAAATCCTCGCAAGCTGTTGACAAGCCGTTTAGCACGCGCATCTGTCTTGACTAAAGCAAAAACGGTTGGACCACTTCCCGACATCAATACGCCGTCTGCCCCAAATTTTTTAATTCGTTCTTTGATTTTTTGTACTTCGGGGTACAGCTCAAATGTAATAGGTTCAAGAATATTCGCCATATTTTTGGCAATCGTGCCATAATCCCCTTCATGGATGGCTTGAACCATTTTTTTTGTATCCGGATGATCTTGAATCTGATCAACTTTTAAACGTTGAAAGATATCAGCTGTCGGCACACTGATCGGTGGTTTGGCCAGCACAACCCAACAAAGAGGAGGTGATGGTAGCGTCGATAAAATTTCTCCTCTTCCCTTTGCCAATGCAGTTCCAGCATGGACACAAAATGGCACATCAGAACCAATATACGCACCCAGTTCAATTAATTCCTTGTCTGTAAGACCTAATCTCCATAATCGATTACATCCTCTTAAAGTAGCAGCAGCATCACTACTTCCACCAGCCAAGCCTGCAGCAACTGGAATATGCTTATAAATTCGAATATGGACTCCTTTGCGGATTCCGGTTTTCTCTCGTAAAAGAAGAGCTGCTCGATAAGCGAGATTTTTCTCATCATGTGGAACCAATCCTGAACTACTCTCCAATGTAATCTTCTGATCGTTTCGTAGAAATAGATCAATGCGATCAGCTAAATCAATCGTTGTCATAATTGATTCTAATTCATGATAACCATCTGTCCTTTTGCATAAAGCATCTAAAGTCAAATTGATTTTTGCAGGTGCCTTCTCAGATACAAACAACTCTTCTTGTCCTCCTATCTAGAGTGAAAGCGAATCGTTAACTATTTTAACATGTTCGTGAACATTTGGAACAATTGCTTGCAAAAGAAAACCGAGAGAATCATCTCTCGGTTTTCAGCGCCCTGTTCAATTGCCTTTTAAACTACTTGCGTTTTGCCAGCGTCTCCTCGGCAATTTCAATTGCCCGTTTGACCATGTTTCCAGCGTCACGGGTCGTTATTCCACCCCAGCCATCGCGTTTTACTACATCGTAAAACCCAAGATCCTTGGCTAATTCTGTCTTAAAGGATTCAGACATGATCCCTTTGCGGGCCATCCAATCAACTCCCTTATCCGAAGATGGAACAAGACTTTACAGGGCTTTTTTAGTATAACCCCATCTCAATCTTGCTATCCGACTCCCCGAAGGAGTTGACTTTTCTACACATATGTCTCATCGCATTTCATTCATTAAGTGGTTTTCACATACTTTAAAGGAATCTGCTCATTATTGTTATTAAAAATCGTTAACTCCACAGATTCTGTCAAAACATCTGCATAGCTATACGAAACCCGTTCAAATGCATGATGATCTTCATCTAATCTGACAATAAAAACTGATGGATATGTCTCTTCTAGAATGCCCGTGCGTTCAATCGTCTTTCGGCGGCCACTATTCGCCTTCAAACGGATTTTTTTACCAATATAACTATCTAAAGCTGCCTTAATTTCAGATAGTGCATTCTTACCCATTCAACGACCACCTCGCTTATCGACGATTATATAATACAAGAGAATAAAAGTCAAATCAAGTATTATAGCAAGGAGACAAAGCTCTTGTCAACGATTTTTATTTGGTATAACGATCCGCTACCGCACTTGCAGCGTATGCCTCGGGTTTAATCTTTGCGGTATAACCAACCGCTGTCACCCAACCGACTACTTCTTGAATCAGCATTCTTGTTTCCCCTTTTCTTCCGATATCTAAGTGAATCTCCAAGGGGACATCTTCCATCATTTCAAAGAAATTTTCTTTCAGCATTTCCACGCAGTTCAAGCTATATTCGGTTTCTGTATAGATGCGCGAACGCAAATCTTTAATGGAATGATGGCGTTTCCGCGTTGTGAAAAAAAGCGCTCCCTTGCCAACTCTTTGAACAATAATCGCCGTAACAAAGATTGTTTCTTCGCTATTGGTTTGTGAATCCGTTCCGATAATCACCTTGTAATCTGCATTTGCGTCTTCGGCAACATACACACGGATGAGCTCCATCATCTCCAACAAACTGCATGGACCGTTACGCGGGTGAAAAAAATTCACTTTTTCCAACCTCCAAGTTGAAGATGCCGATTCGATGAAAAATAATCGGAAAAGACTTCTGTAATCTTGGCGAACTCTTCCAATGAGCAGGTTTCTCCTCGTCTTTTCGGTTCGATCTGAGCCGCGCACAACAATTCGGTAATCTTATCTTTCGACAATGTGGATGAAAAGACCGCATACAAGGCATTTACAAGTGTTTTTCTTCTTTTCGCAAATGAAGCTCGTACAATTTGAAAAAAGAAGGATTCTTTTGTCACTTGAACAGAAGGTCGATCGCGGATATCTAGACGGACAACGGCAGACTCGACGTTCGGACGTGGAACAAATACATGCCTTGGAACCGTAAAGACTTGCTCCACTTTCGCAAAATATTGTGCAAACACACTCAGTGATCCATATTCTTTTGTATTTGGATGAGCCGTTAATCGATCGGCTACCTCTTTTTGAACCATGACCATCAATCGTTTAAAGGGAAACCGGTTTTGCAGCAGATGAATAAGAAGAGGCGATGTAATGTAATAAGGAAGATTGGCTACCAGATAGATTTCTTGAACATCCTGAAATCGATTGATGATTTCAAGCATATCTACTTTCAGAGCATCTCCTTGGATAATTGTCACATTGGGCTGTCCTTGGAAAAGTTCATTTAAGATGGGAATCAGTCGTTGATCCAATTCAATGGCAATCACTGGACTTCCTCGCTCAGCCAATTTTTCCGTCAAAGCACCCAGCCCTGGTCCGATCTCGATCACGCCCACCTCAGGATGAATTTGCGCGGCAGTCACAATTTTTTCTAAGATGTGAGGATCCGTCAAAAAATTTTGTCCAAATCGCTTCTTTAGCTGTAAATTATACTTGGCAAGAAGCCGACGCGTCTGCTCGGAAATCGCCAATCGGTTCATCATCGTAAGCTCCTTCGGACTTCTTCCATTGCACGAGCCAATTCTTCGGGAGAGACTTGCAATACTGCCAAACGCTGATAAAATTTCTGAGCATTTCCATATCCTATACCGAGAAGATCGGCAACCCGTTCTCGAAATGTTGAAGAGTACGGTTTACCCATAAATCCTTGATCCCGATAATCGTCCCATGAAATGGGATAAATGAGCGACTCTTTCCCATGGAGTACTTTTTGTGTTCGGACTTGTTTCAAGGCTTGTACAATGGCTTCTTTAGAAGCAAACTCGATTCCTACTTGGCCAGCCTTGGTCGCTTGCTCTCGAGGAAGAAAGGCATGTTTGACATTTGGGACTTTCTCGGAAACCATGCGGCGTATTCTTTCGCCCGCCGAGTCTGGGTCCGTAAAAACAATCACGCCTCTTCTCTTTCGGGCACGATCGATCTCACGGAGTACTCGTTCTGAAATGGCTGAACCATTGGTTTCAATCGTATCTGCATCAACAGCTCTTTGAATCGCCTGTGTATCCTTTTTTCCTTCTACCACGATGACTTCATCAACTTTTAGTAATGACAATCATACGACCTCTTTCTATCACGAGTCTCTCAACTCATATTTTTCCCTTATCCTAACTGAAACAATCGTTTTGCGTTCGCGGTTGTGATTTTTGCCAACTCGTCCAAAGTGGTTCCACGCAACTTTGCGATCTTTTCCGCCACAAAGTGGACATAACCGGGTTCATTTCGTTTTCCGCGAAACGGATGGGGAGCTAAATACGGACAGTCTGTTTCGATGAGCAGGAAATCGGAGGGGACTTGTTTGGCAACTTTATGGGTGGTTTTCGCATTTTTGAAGGTCACAATTCCTCCAAGACCAATGAAGAAATTCATGGATAAACATCGATTCATCTGATCAACGTCACCAGTAAAACAATGCATGATTCCACCAATCTCGGCTGCGTTTTCTTCTTGTAAAATCTGAATGACATCTTGATCTGCTTCCCGATTGTGAATGATGACCGGTAAACCCACTTCACGTGCTAGGCGAATCTGCTTTCGAAAAATCTCTTTCTGCGTCTCTTTGGGGGAATGATTTCGGTAATAATCTAAACCTATCTCTCCGATTGCCACCACCTTCGGGTGATGGGTTAAGGTTTTGATCCATTTGAGATCTTGGGAGGTACACGAAGCGGCATCATGCGGATGCCATCCAATGGCAGCATAAATAAAATCATACTGTTCGATAAGCTCGATGGTGGAAAGAATCGCCTCTTTATTATATCCAATATTCACTATATAGCTGACTTGAAACTCTTCTCGCGCTCTTTGGATCACCGCTTCACGGTCTTGATCAAACTGTTGATCATCAAGATGCGCATGGGTGTCAAATAACATCACCATTCCTCCTGATTATGGTTGCGGACCAACCAGATCCGTTAGAAAAAAATATGCATTTGATTGATGGGTAAAATTACCATATCGGCTCGTCCAACCACATCACGCATACTAATGGTCCCAATCACTCGACTATCCTTACTGTTGTTACGATTGTCTCCCAAAACAAATAAATGACCTGCCGGTACCAGCACTTCATCAAAGGTTCCTTCCATCCGACCATTGATATAGGTTTCATTTAATACCTGTCCATTGCGATACAACTTCCCGTCTTCTATCTTGATTCGATCCCCCGGGAGACCAATGATGCGCTTGATAAAGTCTTTCGTCTCATCGGTATGAAAAACAATGATATCGCCGTATTCCGGTTCTTTTAAATGATAGATCCATTTATTCACAACCAGCAATTCGTCTCCGTTTAACGTTGGGGACATGGACGTACCATGAACTTCATAGGGGGCAAACAAATACAAACGAATAATCATTGCGATAATGAGCGCACAAACAATGGCAATCAACCATTCTCTGATTGCGGTAAGTACTCCTCCATCTTTCGACATATTCTTCCCTGATCGTTCGTTCTCTTTGGCCGACGATCAAGGTCACACCTCTCTTTCATCCCACTACTATCACATAATTTCATTCTACAAAAAGCGAACTTGTTCCTTCAAGATGAACGAACAAAAGTTTTGTTCATCTTCAAAGCGAATATTATGCTATAATTCAATGACGAAGATCCCAGATTGGGAGAACCTACTAGGATGGTGCCACCTACCTGTAAGATTAGGAGATTCGACCCCAAAGAGGTCACATGAGACGATCAAATTTGGTCGAGCGAAGTAATAGAACATTCATAATTCACATAGACTCTTTTAATATCAATGATCCTCGAAAATTCCCGAAATTCGAAGTAACCCGAATTGAGGGTGATACCGTTCGAATCAAACATGGAAAGAGAACTCTTAAGGTTCAAAGAGGCAAGAAAGTGGATCTAGCCAAGAGATTCACCATCATCGTCATATAATGAAATAGTAGAGCCAGCGGCGGTGGGTTCTGGTACAAGCCATAGACCAGAACCCACCGCTCCGCATTTTCTCCATCATTCTCTAGGTTATTCGACTATTTCACAATCGCTCCATTTGGAATCGAATCCATAACGGTCGCTACAGCGAGTTGATCATCCGTAGAAGCCGCGAGGATCATCCCTTCTGATCTTTCTCCCCTTAATGTGACAGGTTTGAGATTGGTCACACAAATCACCTTTTTCCCGATCAATTCCTCCGGTTTAACATGCTGAGCGATACCAGATACGACCTGGCGCTGTTCAAACCCTAAATCGAGCTGTAATTTGAGCAATCGATCCGCTTTGGGAATGGGCTCCACTTTGATCACTTCAGCCACTCTTAGCTCGACACGGTTAAAGTCATCAATGGTAATCTCCTTCCCCGTCTGCGCAGAAGGCTTGGAGGATGGTTCAGGCTTTGGTGTACTCTTTTCCATCATCGTTTGGATCGCTGCCACTTCTTCTTTGACATCCCATCTGGGGAATAATGGTTTCTTCTTTTTCACTTTCTTCCCGGGTACTAAGACACCAAATTGATAGAGGGATTCCCAGCTCGTTTCATATTCTTCCGTAAGACCTAACTGTTTCCACATTTTTTTTGGCGTCTTGGTCATAAAGGGTTGAATCAGGATGCTCACAAAGCGTAACACTTCAAGCAAATGATAGAGGACGGAAGACAAGACAGCATGATTCTCGTCATTCTTAGCCAATTCCCAAGGTTGTGTAGCTTCAATATATCGATTCCCCGCCCGCACTAACTCCCAAATGGCAGTTAATGCCACCGAAAACTGCATCTGATCCATCGCTTCTTCGACTTTTTGTACGGTTTGTTTTGCTAATTCAACCAGCGGATCATCATGCGGAGTTGCCCCCGTTTCCCAATGACCGATGATCCCTTGATCATACTTTTGGACCATGGTCAATGTCCGGTGAAGCAAATTGCCCAAATCATTTGCCAAGTCGGCATTCACACGCTCAATAAATGTTTCAGGAGTAAAAGAGCCATCCATGCCAAAAGGGACTTCCCGCAATAGATAATAGCGCAAGGGATCCAATCCATAGCGATCAATCAACGGAACAGGATTGATCACATTTCCCTTGGACTTGGACATTTTATCCCCTTTCACCAAGAAAAAACCATGAGCAAATACTTTTTTCGGCAATGGGAGTCCTAAAGCCATGAGGAAAATGGGCCAATAGATCACATGGAAACGCACAATATCTTTCCCAACGAGATGAACATCTGCTGGCCAAAAGGTTTCAAATTTCTTCTCCAATTCCTCATCCTCTGACAGATAGCCAATGGCTGAAATATAATTGGTCAATGCATCCAGCCAAACATACATTACATGTTTGGAATCATTGGGAATCGGAATCCCCCAATCAAATGTCGAGCGAGAAATGCTTAAATCTTCCAGTCCCGGTTTAATGAAGTTTTGAATCATCTCATTTTTTCGTGAGACAGGCTCAATAAAATCCGGATGTTCCTCATAGTATTGAAGCAATCGATCTGCATATTTACTCATCCGGAAGAAGTAGCTCTGTTCACGGATCTTTTTGATCGTACGTCCACAATCTGGACATCGTCCATCTTTGGCGTGCTTGTCTGTAAAAAATGATTCACAATCTACGCAGTACCATCCTTCGTATTCCCCGAGATAGATATCATCTTGCTCTAACAAGCGCTGAAAGATTTTTTGTGCGACCCGTTTATGCCGCTCTTCTGTCGTTCGGATAAAATCATCATAGGAGATGTCGAGTTTTTCCCATAACTCTTTAATACTTGCGACAATTTCATCCACAAACTGTTGGGGATGTTTCTCCGCCTCCTTGGCGCGTTTTTGGATTTTTTGTCCATGCTCATCGGTTCCTGTCAAGTACATCACCTTAAAACCTCGAAGGCGTTTATAACGCGCCATTGCGTCCCCGGCAACCGTGGTGTACGCATGACCAATATGT
>JANWJM010000142.1 GCA_025449475.1 Thermoactinomycetaceae bacterium | reverse complement strand
CCCAGGTGAAAAAAGGATCTTGATCCATTCGCCAAAGGTAGCGACGTATGACTTAAAACCGGAGATGAGTGCGTATGAGGTCACCGATGCTCTCTGTGAAGCATTGGAGACTGAGGAGTTTGATACCATTATTTTGAATTTTGCCAATCCGGATATGGTTGGGCATTCGGGGAAACTGGATCCCACCATTCGAGCGGTCGAAGCGGTAGATGAATGCCTGGGGAAGGTTGTCGACTTGGTACTAGCCAAAGGCGGGGTTGCCATTATTACCGCTGATCACGGAAATGCCGATATGGTGATCGATGAGCAAGGAAACCCACATACGGCACATACGACCTTTCCTGTTCCATGTATTGTGACAAAACCTTCGATCAGGCTGCGCGAGGATGGGATTTTGGCGGATCTGACCCCGACGCTTCTCGATCTGTTAGGCATCGAAAAGCCTTCGGAAATGACAGGTCGTTCATTGATAGCTAAAATAGAAACGGAGGACAAATCATGACCATCATTGAACATGTTTATGCAAGGGAAGTCTTAGATTCACGAGGAAATCCTACCGTTGAAGCAGAAGTTGTCTTACGCAGTGGGGTGAAAGGAAGAGCGATTGTTCCTTCAGGAGCCTCGACAGGAGCCTATGAGGCGGTTGAGCTGCGGGATGGTCAAAATGATCGTTATCAGGGGAAAGGGGTTTTAACAGCTGTCAAACATGTCAATCAAACGATCGCTCCCGAATTGGTCGGATTGGATGCACGGGATCAAGTGGCGATTGACCACAAATTGATCGAACTTGATGGAACCGAAAATAAAGCCAAATTAGGTGCAAATGCCATCTTAGCGGTATCGATGGCGACTGCTCGTGCGGCTGCCGAAGCACTAGGGCTTCCGCTTTACGCCTACTTAGGCGGTTTTAATGCCAAGCTATTGCCGGTACCGATGATGAACATATTAAACGGTGGAGCTCATGCGGATAACAATGTAGATATTCAAGAATTTATGGTCATGCCCATCCGTGCAGCGTCGATTCAAGAAGCAGTTCGCGTGGGAGCCGAGATTTTTCATTCCTTAAAAGCAGTCTTACAAGAGAAGGGATATTCCACTTCGGTCGGCGATGAAGGTGGATTTGCCCCCAATCTCTCGTCCAATGAAGAAGCCTTACAGACCATTGTCGCGGCGATTGAACGAGCGGGTTATCAGCCGGGGACGGATGTTGTCTTAGCGCTCGATGTGGCTTCCACCGAGATCTTCCAAGACGGTTCCTATCATTTTGCAGGTGAAGGCGTGACACGTACTACCGATGAAATGATCGCTTTTTACGAGGAATTGGTGACCAAATATCCCATACGCTCGATCGAAGATGGCTTAGCGGAAGATGATTGGGCGGGATGGAAAAAACTGACTGAACGATTGGGGCAAAAGGTTCAGTTGGTGGGGGACGATCTCTTTGTCACCAATACTAAACGTTTGGCACAAGGGATCGAACAAGGAGTCGGAAACTCGATTCTTATCAAAGTCAACCAAATCGGAACCCTTACGGAGACCTTCGATGCGATTGAAATGGCTAAAAAAGCCGGCTATACCTCTGTGATTTCCCACCGCTCCGGTGAGACAGAAGATACCACCATCGCTGATATCGCTGTTGCGACAGGTGCAGGTCAAATCAAAACAGGCGCGCCCTCACGTACTGATCGCGTCGCCAAATACAATCAATTGATCCGGATCGAAGATGCCCTTGGACATGTCGCAGAATACCCGGGTCAGAGTGCTTTTTATCAGTTGAAGAAGTAGCTCTAAAAAGGTTTGAGAGTAATAAGTCGCGTTCCTCTATAAGGGAACGCGGTTTTTTACAAGTCATTTTTAAGGTCAACTTATCTGGCGTTGATCATTCTTATCAACGTAACGGAAAGGAGAATTGGAAGAGGAAGTATTCTGGGCAAGATCTCGTATTCTACTTAAAAATGTTTTTCTAAGTCTCCCAGGTCTCGCGCTTTCTTGCTGCTTAGACCTATTCACTGGATCAATAATTTTATCTAGAAAAAGAATTAATTCTCTTGCTATCACGCCTCCACGTGCATAGTGATTTCCATCTCTTTCAAAAGCTATTAACATATCTTTATAGATTCTTAGATTAACATTGCCATCCGTTTTTTTTCTTCCAATCTTCCTTAAAAGAAAACTTATCAAGCGTCTGCCAGAATTTTTTTTTCGCCCTGTAGTGAATTGTCCAGCTGTTGATAGTAATCGATTAGTTCTTGATAGTAAATTTTCTTCTTTGAGGACTAATTTTTCTCCTTCCCCTATTGCAGCCAAGGCATCCGCATAGAATCGTGCTTTAGATCGGTTGAGAATGAAACGATAATACCATTGTTGGAGAAGAGAGATTGGTTTTTGGATTTCTCCTGCTATCTCAGGCGAATGATAAGGCGATTTACAGAAAATGGCTAATTTTCCATAACCCCTTTTTTTTAAATTTTCTGCTGCGACTTGTAGGATTTCTAGGTAGCTTATTGCTTCCTCAGTGTCCCCTCTCATTAGCCACTCTTTTCGTTTGGTTGAAACATCGATCGATAAAGCATTGTTAAATATTTGTAGGAGTGATCGATATACTCTTCTCTTTTGTTTTCGATCTAAAGCGGGTATTTGTACTGCATTTTTAAGATCTTCTTTTAGGCGTGATAATTCAGCATATGCGCGATATAGTTCAATTGGTTTTTGACTTGCAAGTCTGGTTTGTGCTTCTATTGATTTACGCATTTGTCGTATTGCTGATAGTTTTCCAAGAGTGAAGAAGGAAGACGCTATTACAAAAATTTTAACAATAGGAGGAATGTTTTCTATAAATTGAGGCAATGGAAGGTCTAATATTTTACCTGTTATATGATCCTTCAGGAGAGAATAAGCTAAAACGCCCATGCTTCCAATGCTCAAACCTCTTGTTATTCCAAGAAGCTTTGGTTTTAATTGTGAACCGTTAACCTTTTTATTAAATTTCCCTAACCCTTTTAATCCATTTGCGATCTCTTCAAGGCTTTGAACGATACTCTCTGCATCAGTTATTTCTGATGGATACCTATTCAAAGATTCATAGGTGAAGTTTCCTATGGTTCTGAATTTTTCTATGGTTCTGAAGTTTCCTATTCCGATTTTCATCACCTCCTAGGAAAATCATACTAATATCTTATAAAGTTTATAATATTATAACATAACGCCTGAGCAATCCAATAATCGGATTTACTTTCTTTGAGGCTGATTCGAATTGAATTCCTCGACTTATTATGCTACTGTTAAAAAAGATAGATCGGTTGGAAGGAGTATGAAGGGAATGGTTTTGGCAACAAAGATCATTTTAGCCATCATAGCAGTCTGTCTGATTGTTGTGGTGCTACTACAGTCGAGCAAAAGCCCTGGTTTATCAGGAGCGGTTGGTGGAGGAGCGGAACACTTGGTAGGCAAGGCAAAAGCGAGAGGATTTGATGCACTGCTCAACAAGCTGACAACCGTGTTTGCCGTCCTGTTTATGGTGATGGCGCTTGTTGTAGGCTTCTTTATGAATAAATAACAGGGAAATTGAAAAAACAGCGGATTTGTGATCGGCTGTTTTTTTTTGACTGACACCAAGTGAAACCGGTTGAAATATGATAATATAGCGGGAATTTTTATCTGCGGGAAGAAAGTTAGGTGATATAAATGGACGTGGTTACTCGTTCACCTAATCCCTTTTTTTATTTGGGAAATAAAACGGGGATTCTATTGATTCATGGTTTTACGGGTTCGCCAGCAGAACTTCGTCCTTTAGGCATTTTTCTTCGAAATCATGGATATACCGTCTATGCACCCTTACTAGCAGGTCATGGAACGACTCCTGAAGAATTAAAAAATACAACATGGGAAGATTGGTGGGAAAGTGTTGTCAAGGGTTACGAACGCCTTGAATCACAAGATATGGAACAAATCTTTGTGATCGGTCATTCCATGGGTGGATTGCTTTCCTTCCATTTAGCCAATCGACGTGCCGTAGCAGGGGTGATATCATTATGTACTCCCATCTGGTTGAGAGATTGGCGCGCATCGTTTGTACCTCTATTACGTTTTTTTATCCCTTATCATCGACGTTCGCACCCGAAAGAAGAACATATTGAGAGCCAGATTGTTCCCTATGACCGAACACCGCTCACCAGCATCATGGAATTGAATCAATTGATGAAAAAGGTAAAAGCGGAGATCCCTCAGGTGCAAGTTCCTACATTGGTGGTGCAATCGCGGCATGATGAAACAATTTTACCTAAAAGTGCAAACTATATCTATGAACAAATCGCTTCGGAGCAAAGAGAGATTTCTTGGTATGAGAATTCTTCACATCTCATTACGTTAGATAAAGAGCGAAATCAACTATTTGAAGAGATTCATTCATTCATTGTGCGTTTTCATTTGTCAGATCAATGAAAGGGGTACCGATAGGATGGTAACCGAACGAGACATTCAGCAGTTTATGCTCGAAAAGGCGTATAAGCCATTAACACTTTCGGAATTGATGGAATCCTTCGCCATCGAAGAAGAAGAGAAAGAGACATTTGTTCAATTGGTTGAAGAATTGGAAGCAGAAGGCAAGATTGTGAAGACCCGATCCGAACGATATGGGGTTCCCGAGCGTATGAATTTGCTTAGAGGAACGATGCAAGGAAATCCCAAAGGGTTTGGTTTTGTGATTCCGGATGATCCCCATTTGCCCGATTTGTATGTGCATATCAGCGATATGAATGGCGCAATGGATCAAGATATTGTTTTAGCCCGGATTCATAAAAAGCGATTGGATCAGCGCCATCAAGAAGGAGAAGTTGTTCGGATTCTAAAACGGGGTCGCACTTCCATCGTCGGCACATTTGTCTCTTTCTCCGAATACTTTGGTGTGGTGATTCCAGATGATCGCCGAATTACGACTGATATTTTTGTGCCACCTGAAGCGAGGAAAGGGGCAACAGATGGACAGAAGGTAGTTGTAAAAATTATTCATTATCCATCGGGGATTCATAGTGCAGAAGGAGAGATTACAGAGGTTTTAGGGCATGGAGACGATCCAGGTGTCGATATTATCTCCATTATCCGCAAACACGGTCTTCCTGAGTCTTTCCTAGAAGAGGTAATAGCGGAGGCAGAAGCCATTCCAGAGAATGTCCAACCTTCCGATTTAAAAGGTCGTCGAGATCTCAGACAGCGAAAAATGGTTACCATCGACGGTGCGGATGCCAAAGATTTAGACGATGCAGTCTCCATTGAACAATTGGAGAATGGAAATATTCGTCTGGGGGTTCATATTGCCGATGTCAGCTACTATGTCAAAGAAGGAAGTGCGCTGGATCGATCGGCTTTCGAACGTGGATGCAGTGTCTATCTGGTTGATCGTGTGATCCCGATGTTGCCGAAGCGTCTCTCCAATGGAATCTGTAGCCTCAATCCCAAAGTGGATCGACTAGCGCTTTCGTGTGATATGGAGATCGATCAAGATGGAAAAGTTGTCGATTATGATATCTATCCGAGTGTGATTTGCACCAATGAACGCATGACGTACGATGAAATCAAAAAGATTGTGGTGGATGGGGATCAGGAGTTGATCCAAAAGTATGCTGATCTCGTGGATGATTTTCGACTGATGGCGGACTTGGCACGCCTGTTGCGCAAGAAACGGCTCCAACGGGGAGCAATTGATTTTGACTTTGCCGAAGCAAAGGTAATTGTAGATGAACAGGGAAAACCGATTGAAGTGAAAGCGCGCCAACGCTCCATTGCAGAACAGCTAATCGAAGAGTTTATGCTGGCAGCCAATGAAACCGTTGCTGAACATTTTTTCCGATTAGAAGTTCCTTTCATTTATCGGATTCATGAATCGCCAGATGTGGAGAAACTAAGAGCTTTTTTCGAGTTTGTCACTAGCTTCGGTTATAGCATCAAGGGACGACCGGAGCGGATCAAACCACGTGTCCTGCAAGACCTACTTGAGCAAGTCAAGGGGAAACCGGAAGAGACGGTGATCAGCACGATCATGCTTCGATCCATGAAACAAGCAAAATACGCAGCGGAAAGCTTGGGGCATTTTGGTTTAGCAGCGACGTATTATACACATTTTACTTCGCCCATTCGCCGTTACCCCGATTTGGTGATTCATCGTATCATTCATGAAGTGCTCCAACATGGCAGCCTCTCCGTAAAAAGGATCGATCAGTTGGCGGATTTTTTGCCGGAAGCCGCCAAGCAATCTTCGATTCGCGAGCGAGTGGCGATCGATGCGGAGAGGGAAACGAATGAACTGAAAAAAGCGGAGTTTATGCTGGATAAGATTGGTGAAGAATATGAAGGGATCATCAGTGGAGTCACTTCATTCGGCATCTTTGTCCAGCTGGATCAAACCATTGAGGGAATGATTCATGTTAGTTATCTCACTGATGACTATTACCATTATGATGATCAGTCCTATTCCTTAATCGGGGAGCGAACCGGAAAGATTTATCGGATCGGCGATCCCGTTCGCATTCGAGTGAGTAAAGTCGATCTGGATGAACGAAGAATCGATTTTGAATTGGTGGAACATTTGATTGAGCAAAAGACTCCCGTAAAGGAAAAACCGAATAAGAAAAAGAAAGAGAAGAGAAAAAAAGAGACTGAAAACAAAAAAGGAAGACGACGCAGAAAGAAAAACGCGAGGAAGCGAGCGGTGAAAAAGAGTTCGTGATTGAATACAGGGTGATAAAAAAGAGAGAGGATTTCCTCTCTCTTTGGCAGCAAAGAGCATGGTGAAATGTGTATGAGATCAGCTTCAGTTGTTGATTTACTTAAGAGATTCTAGCGTTCGAGTTGTTTATCTGTTTTGATAAGATCCTGGAGATACTCAGATTCACGGAGGTGGTCTTCCTATTTTTTTACTGTTTCCGGTATAATGCTTCTTAATCGATAATAATATGGACCATGGGATGCAATGAGTTGTAAGAATTCTAGATTCTCTGGATCTCTAAATTCGTCAAAATATATTTCCCACCAAAAAGGATTAAGATTCTCTTCCATTTTTGCGAGAACATTTTTGGGTACTTTATATTTCAGATCAGTGGCAGCGAGAAATATTAATGTTTTTAATATTAATTCACCTCTAGGTGCCCTCAGCATTTCTGATTCAGAGGACACATGGAACCACCTCCAGAGATTTATATCATTTATTCTACAAGTGTCATGTTT
>JANWJM010000141.1 GCA_025449475.1 Thermoactinomycetaceae bacterium | reverse complement strand
GTTTTCGTCTTTTGGTAACGTTCTACACATTCATTGTATAATTTTTTTGCGAATTCGGCGTCTTTCCACCCCTCAATATGTGTCTCTTTGTTCTCTAAGTCTTTATAGACTTGGAAAAAATGCTCGATCTCTCGGAGAATATGAGGGGGTAAGTCTTCCAAACGATGAATCTCATTCATGCGTGGATCGTCAGCTGGAACAGCTAGCAGTTTTTCATCTTGTCCTTTATCATCTGACATCATCAAAACACCAATCACCCGGCTTGAAATGACACAGCCTGGGAAGGTGGGAAAAGAAGAATAGACAAGTATATCAAGAGGATCGCCGTCTTCGGCAAGGGTATCTTCTAAATACCCATATTCGGTTGGATAATGTAAGGGTGAGTAGAGTACTCGATCCAAACGGAATACTCCGGCTTCTTTATCATATTCATACTTGTTTTGACTTCCTGTGGGAATTTCAATAAATGCATCTACCACTAACTCATTTGACATAGAAAGACCTCCATTAACCAAGTTAGCACCCAACACAAGGTTAATTGTAACGTATCTTCGATATGAGAACAAGCGCGGATTTGTTGAGCAGACAGTGAGATCGAGTGCTCATCGTTTGATCACAAAAAAACGAGCTTGCTAAAAAAGAAGCAGCTCGTGTGAATTCGATTATTCTTCTACTTTAATGGAGTCAGTTGGACAACCTTCTTGCGCATCTAAGACATCTTCATGAAGGTCCTCAGGAACTTCGGCAGTTCCCGTATTATCATCTAGAATGACATAGGCAATTCCATCTTCATCATAGTCGTAAACATCTGGAGCGGTTGCTCCACAAGCGCCACACGCGATACAAGTATCTTTATCGACCCAGGTACGCATACGTTTCTACTACCCCCTTCAGCCAAGATCAATTCAATGGATCGTTTATTTATCCACATCATTAATAAATAAGAGAATGGTTGTCGCTTATCCTGAAAAAGTAAAGACAATATCCAATCCTCATTTTAGAACGATTTTTCCCGAAATGCAAGAAGTGAATAAGCACAATGATATTTTTTGGTTGTAAACGTAGAATATGGATCATACGATTTTGGTAAAGTAAATGGAGGGAGGAACAATGCAGTGAACCGAATATGGTTTCTCCCATTTTCTTTATCATTTGTTTTAACGATCTTCTATATTATAGTCAATCCAGAAAAGAATGTTTCAATATATTGGTCTTCTTTTCATTTTGCATACTTAAGTTCACTGTTTTTTTTATTTTGTTCCGTCTTTATTCTTATTCGCTATTTGCGCTACCTGATTTCGTATCTCATAGAAATTCCATCCTCTGGGAAGAGAAATTATGGTTGGCGACTCCGATTGTGGATCTTCGTTTTTTCGGGATGGTTTTTGGTGACGATCTATTTATTTCCTGTTTTTGTATTGATGGTGTCAGTATTTTTGATTACAAGAGAAGTATTGATTTGGAGAAAAAAGAAGCAAAGAACGCTTACATGAAAGTGAGGATTAAATATAAAAAACGAAGAAAAATTGATGCAAAGTGTTTATCAATCGTGTATCATTAGGGTAGATTCAAAGGAGTGTGTGTGAACGGTAACAAAGATCGATTCACACACATAAAATGTTATTGTGGATGTCTCCAGTAAAGGGAGGGTAAGCCATGCGTGTAGAGCGTCTAGGGGGAGATAAAATCCGCTTCTTCTTAACCTTAGACGATCTGATGGATCGCGGTATTGAGAAAGAAGATATGTGGCGTGATGTTCCAAAAGTTCATGAATTATTCAATGATATGATGGAGCATGCATATCAAGAACTCGGCTTTGAAGTCGTAGGACCAGTAGCTGTAGAAGTTTTTGCTTTGCCAGCACAGGGAATGGTTGTCGTGGTTACCCGGGGACGGCCCCACAGTGCGGATCATGAAGATTTTGATGAAGAAGATATATATGAACTGGAAGTAACCATGGAAGAAACCAATGAAATCGTTTTTGCTTTTCGTGAATTTGAGCATGTGATCCAAGCTGCATCGAGTCTCCATCAAATTGTATCCACTGGAGGTCGATTGTATTTCTATCACAATGCCTATTACCTCGTTTTTGGTGACGATTTGCAAACGGACCAAATTGAAGCGGTGATCGCTATCTTATCCGAATATGGAGAGGCTTCTACAGTTACAAATACAGTGCTTTTGGAATACGGGAAGACAGTGTGTTCTCACGATGCTATCAACCAAATCAAACATTATTTTGGTTAAAATAAAATGGATTGCTAACAGTTGGTCAAAAAATATGTATTCATAGATAGAGTTGGGGTTAGTAAGGATTGAAAAAATATTTATAAGATCCAAACAAAAAAAAGCGTCCAATGGTGACGCTTTTTTTTGTTTGTGCATAATAATTTGTATATAGAGAGTTGTAAAAAAAAGCTCATTCAAGCGATTTATTATTGAATTAAACGAATTAAGCATATTTCCAGTTCTAGATACAGTGTGGCTCACTAATTAGAGAATTGATAATGAATAGAGAATATAGTACAGTTTGTTTGGAAAACGAAATGAGTATTATACTTCCACCATTGAGAAGGTGATAAGGAAGTTTAAATGGTTGAATGGGCTTTCATTCATTTGATTTTGGTCAGTAATATCATGAATAGAACAAGTTAAGTTTGGGGTGGTTTCGATGGAACAACCATCAGTTACAACTGGTCAAAAAACAAAGCAACCGGAAAATTTAGATGTGCTGGCTTCAACACAGACTGTAATCAAGCAAGCATTAAATAAACTTGGTTATCCTGAACCTGTTTATGAATTGTTAAAAGAGCCGCTTCGCATGCTAACAGTACGGATTCCTGTTCGTATGGATGATGGCTCGGTTAAAATATTTACGGGTTATCGTGCACAACATAATGATGCAGTTGGTCCAACAAAAGGAGGAGTTCGATTCCATCCGGATGTTACTGCGTCAGAAGTGAAAGCGCTATCAATTTGGATGAGTCTCAAAGCAGGCATTGTCGATCTCCCTTATGGTGGAGGGAAAGGCGGAATCGTTTGTGATCCCCGAACCATGTCTTTTCGTGAATTAGAAAGACTTTCTCGAGGTTATGTCCGTGCAATTAGTCAGATTGTTGGACCCTCAAAGGATATTCCGGCTCCCGATATATTCACAAACTCTCAGATTATGGCATGGATGCTGGATGAGTATAGCAGCATACGAGAATTTGATTCACCCGGTTTTATCACAGGGAAGCCGTTGGTATTAGGAGGATCACGAGGTCGTGAAACGGCGACTGCAAAAGGTGTTACCCTGATGATTCGCGAGGCCGCTAAGAAACGCGGAATCGATTTAAAGGGTGCTCGTGTAATCGTTCAGGGCTTTGGAAATGCAGGAAGTTATCTGTCGAAGTTTATGCATGATGCGGGTGCAAAAGTGATTGCTATATCTGATATGCATGGAGCTCTCTATAATCCTGATGGTCTTGATATCGATTATTTGTTGGATCGACGCGATTCACATGGTAGTGTGACCAACCTCTTTGAAGATCGGATCACCAATCGGGAAATGCTTGAACTCGAATGTGATATCTTGGTTCCTGCAGCGGTCGAGAATCAAATTACAGCTGACAATGCGCATAATATTCGAGCGAATATTGTTGTGGAAGCTGCAAATGGTCCGACCACACTTGAAGCGACAAAGATATTGGTGGAAAGAGGAATCCTGCTTGTTCCCGATGTGCTTGCGAGTGCGGGAGGAGTTACCGTCTCATACTTCGAGTGGGTACAAAATAACCAAGGATATTACTGGCCTGAAGAAGAAGTGGAACAAAAATTGGAAGAAACCATGGTTCAAGCGTTCGAAAACGTATATCAAACCGCTCAATCACGGGGAGTGGATATGCGCTTAGCTGCGTATATGGTAGGTGTTCGAAAGATGGCTGAAGCATCACGATTCCGAGGTTGGGTATAGTATAATAAGAATAAAAAGAAAAGCATCCGATTTAAGGGTGTTTTTCTTCTTTTATAGGAGGAATTGTCATTGGAGGAGGTATTAATTGTTGGAGCGGGTCCTTGTGGAATTTCGGTAGCGATTGAATGCCAAAAACGAGGTTTGAGACCGTTGATGATCGAGAAAGGGGCCATTGTGAACACCATCTATACATACCCTTTATCGATGACTTTTTTTAGCTCAGCCGATAAAATTGAAATCGGAGATATTCCTTTTATAACGACCCGTGAACGTCCCAAACGAGAAGAAGCGATTGTTTACTATCGCACTGTGGTTCAGCATTATGGACTTCGTGTTCATACACATGAAAAAGTGGAAAAGATCGAGCGGAAAGCGGATCATTTTTTGGTCACAACAAAAGGGAGAACGAAATACCATCAGTATCGGAGCCGATATGTTGTAATTGCGACCGGCTATTATGATCAGCCGCATAGGATGAATATCCCTGGAGAAGATCACCCCCATGTTTTTCATTATTTTCGTGAGGCCCATCCTTATGCAGGGCTACAGGTTGTCGTGATTGGCGGGCGACATTCTGCCATCCATGCAGCTCTCGAGCTACAACGTGTAGGTGCAGATGTGACAATGGTCTATCGGAGAGCTTCGTTTGACTCTTCGATCAAGCCTTGGATTCGACCAAGTATTGAAAGTGCGATTAATCATGAAAAGATCAGGATGTATTGGAATGCAACCGTCACCCGCATTGATCCGACAAGTGTAAACATTCGGCAAGGAGATGCAGACTTCACAATCCCAGCTGAGGCTGTATTTGCGATGACCGGATATCGTCCTAACTTGGTTTTTTTGAAGCAACTGGGCGCAGACGTCGACCCCATTCATGAAACCCCTGTTTATTCAGAGAATATGGAAACTTCCATCTCCAATCTCTACGTTGCAGGCGTTGTAGCTACAGGCAACGACCCTACCAAGATATTTATTGAAAATGGACGATTTCATGGGCAGAAAATCGCAGAAGATATCAAGAGAAAAATGAAAGACGCCTAGAAATGTGTCTTTTTATTTTTGAAAAAAAGGTTGATAGTTGGGAAGGTTTTTTTGAGCCGATCGGGCAAGGGTCAGCAGGATGCGTGCTTTTTGACCTTGTAAGTCCGGATAGAGAATAAATCCCTGTTTGGCGAGTTGTTTTCCTCCACCTTCATAATCATACGTCGCTTCCACTCTCCCTTCCAAACAACGAGAGACGAGCAAAATGGGAATGTTTTGTTGGATGGCTTGCTGACAGGCGGGCAAGATTTTAGGAGGAAGGTTTCCTTGCCCCAGTGCTTCAATGACAATGCCATCTACCTGTTGATCAATTGCGAATTGAATCCATCGTTCATCGAGATCAGCTACCGCTTTGATCAATACGATATCCGCGGAAGGAGGGGTGAGTGGAATCAATGGATGATGTTGTGGAGAGTAAAAGAAATGAATTTTCTGTTTAGCAATCAATCCAATGGGTCCTTTTCCGGGAGATTGAAAGGTTGAAGTTTGATGAGTATGTACTTTGGTTACCGCTTCAGCCGAGTGAATCTCATCGTTGAACACAATCAACGTACCACGATGTTGCGCGTTGGGGTCACTGGCGACACGAATCGATTGAACCAGATTGCGCGGGCCGTCGGCTCCAAGTTCGTTATGGCTACGCATTGCACCAGTCAAGACCACCGGTTTATGACTATCAATGGTCAGGTGAAGGAAATAAGCTGTCTCTTCCAAAGTATCCGTTCCGTGGGTAATGACTACTCCAGTTACCGAATCTTGCTTCAGTTCGCTCTGTACCCGCAAGGCGAGTCGATACATATCGGGCAAGGTAATATGGGGGCTGGGTTTCTCTAAGAAATGATGCATGGTTACTTGTACAGGGGTTTGTACGAGTGAGAGAATGGATTGTAGCTTTGCAGGGTTTGCGTTCCCGACACCGGAAGCAGTAGGGTTTTCTTCCATTGCGATCGTTCCCCCTGTATTGATGACCACTACTCTATTTGAATTCACGTAACATCACCTTCTTTATTGTGCTCAACAACACGATTTTATCATGATCATGTCAGAATTTCATCGTGTCTGTGGGGGAATACTACGCGCAAGAAGCCTTAAAGGATGTGAGATGGATCATGAAAAAAAAGGATCGTTATCAGGTTATGATTCATTGTAAGCGCTGTGGAGAACGATTCTTTTTAAAAGGAAGAATGAGAAATGGAACCATTGAGACAGGTTTTAAACGATGCCTTTGTGATAATGAGTCAGATTTTGAGATTAAAAGTGAAAAGATCATGTAAAAAAAGTGAGGTGGTCTTATGGCCACCTCTTGGTCAGAAAAGAATGAAGAAGTCGAGAATTGTAGCGATTGAAAGCGACACTGATCTTGGGCAGAAAAGTGTCATGTTATGAGGAGTAGTGAACCACAGGATCACTATAGCATCAAGGTTATGAGCGATCCTATCTTTTGCAATTGCACTACCTGCTAATAGTTAAAAAGTCTCTAAAAAGAGTATCGCTAATTATCTACTGTTCGATCCTCGAATACTACAGAAAAAAGGTAAGAAAAGCGTTTACAATTACATATTTTCACCTTTTAAGGTTCAAACTACGACCAAAAGCTTTATCAGTTGGAGGCTGTTCGCTTTGAAAAGGAAATGGTGTATACGATCACTGGTGTTTTTGCTCTTGTTCTCTTTTATCGGTGTTCTTCAAGGAACGGATAGTACGATTGCTGCCAGCACTGGAAAGAGTAGTGGTGGATTTTCACAAAACGATATTCAGCTGATGGCGAATGCGGTGTATGGAGAAGCACGAGGAGAGCCATATATTGGTCAAGTAGCGGTGGCGGCTGTTATTTTGAATCGATTGGAGAGTGAAAAATTTCCTCAATCGGTTTCAGGAGTAATTTTTCAACCGGGTGCTTTTACAGCGGTTACAGATGGCCAAATCTGGTTGACACCAAATGCTACAGCTAAGAAAGCAGTGATGGATGCGATCAGTGGCTGGGATCCATCAAATGGCTGCCTCTATTATTTCAACCCAGATACCGCTACGTCAAAATGGATTTGGTCAAGACCTCAAGTTAAGCGGATTGGGAAACATATTTTTTGCCGATAAGGAGCGATTTTGTCATGTATCGTAAAGTAGCTGCATTTTTATTTCCAATCACATTGATTGCATTTGTAATAACAGCAATTTGGGGCTATCGGGAATATCAAGATAAAAACTCGATCTTAATCAAGACAGAAAATCAGTATCAACGCGCTTTTCATGATTTAAATTATC
>JANWJM010000140.1 GCA_025449475.1 Thermoactinomycetaceae bacterium | reverse complement strand
CTGAACCAATGGAAAGAAAAAGAGCGAACATGCCAAAAAGAACGCGGTCGCAATGGCAGTCATCCCCGTCCGACCACCTGCAGCAACACCTGCTGAAGATTCAATATATGACGTTACGGTAGAGGTGCCGAATGCAGCTCCTGTCATCGTAGCCACTGAGTCCGAGAAGAGAGCTCGATTCGCCTTGGGAAGTTTATTGTCTTTCATCAGTCCAGCCTGGGTGGTAACACCGACTAATGTTCCCACTCCATCAAAAAGATCAACAAATAAAAAGGAGAAGATGACCACAAAAACTCCTAATTCCAAAGCACCTAAAATATCCATCTGTAAAAATGTCGGAGCAATGCTTGGTGGCGGTGCAAAGATCTGCTTTGGAACAGGAATTAAACCAAAGACCATGCCTACGATAGCTGTTGCAACAATACCCATAAAAATGGCTCCCTTGACGTTACGCACCATTAGAATCACGGTAACCAATAAACCAAATAAGGTTAATAAAATCATGGGATCCGAAGTAAACTTGGGATTGATGCCCAAGATTGTCGCCTCTGATGAAACCAATATTTCTGCATTCTTAAGACCAATAAAAGCGATAAATAGACCAATTCCTGCTGAAACTGCATGCTTTAAATCTTTGGGAATGACATTAATCAGCAATTCACGTAATTTTGTTAAGGTCAATATCAGAAAAATAATACCTGAAATAAAGACGGCTCCTAATGCTACACGCCAATCAACGCCCATCGTCCCGACAACTGTATAGGCGAAATAAGCGTTTAAACCCATTCCCGGAGCCAAGGCAATTGGATAATTCGCGATCAATGCCATTAACAACGTTCCAATAACGGCAGATAAAACAGTGGCAACAAATACTGCACCTAAATCCATTCCAGCATCTTTGAGGATGGAAGGGTTCACCAATAGGATATAAGCCAAAGTAAAAAACGTTGTCATTCCCGCAATTATCTCTGTTCTCAAATTGGTTTGATGTTTGTCAAATTCAAAATAACGATGAAGAATGGATTCTTTTTTTGACATAATGTACGCCTCTCATTTCATTGTTTTTGTAAGATCATTTGAATCGAGGAATGATACTCAACAACTATCATGCTTGTTGCGGTAGAGCTTTGCCCATTCTTAGATTCACTTACTTCATGGATCTTCATACTGATGCAAGTAAAAATTATTTCAACCCCTCAAGGTTGGAACCGAGGAAATCCTCAATTTCTTACTCGATCCAGCGATAAAGACGGAATCTATTTTCCACCAATACATATCTATCAAACGCAAAGTTTCTTCTATAACCCCTGCTTTTGAACCCGTTCCGCAAACGCTTGATAAGCATGACTTAAATACTTATCTTCTCTACGGATTAGACCGGTCTTTATCCATTTATACTGGTCTGGAATAGGCGTAACATATAAATGCTCATATGAGCCTGTTAACACTGATTTCGGTAAAAGAGTAGCTGTGATTCCTTCTCGGACACTGGCTAAGATCGTTTCCAATGAACTAATTTCAATCAAGTTGGTTAGAGCGACACCCTCGTTTTGAAGCCACTGATCTAACCGCCTTCTAAAGGGGCAACCTTTTGGAAAGACGGCCCATTTTCGATCAAATAATGAGGTTCGATTTAAATGACTTCGAGATAAAACAACTAATTCATCCGTCTGTACAAAATCCAGCACAAAATCAGTTGCAGCAAGATCACCCGTTACAAAAGCACAATCTAACTCATAATCCCTCACCTTTTCCATTAAGGCAAACGGCGTTCCCGTTTCCAATCGCAATGATACGTGACGATGCTCCTGTTGATAGGTGGAGATAATATTCATAAAGTTCCCGCAAGTAACTGTTTCAACGACACCAATCCGAAGCGTTCCTGCTAGGTGATCTGGATCTTGTAGAACTGCGACTGCCTCATCAGCCATTTGCAAAATGGAATCGGCGTACTTTCTAAAAAGGATGCCTTTTTCGGTAAGCGTCATTCCCTTCACATTCCGATAAAAAAGAAGCACTCCCAATTCTTCTTCCAGCTTGCGTAACCTAGTGGTTACATTTGACTGAACATAACCCAAGCGTTTCGCTGCGCCTGAAATACTTGATTCTTCAGCAATCGCTTGAAAAATCCTGAGATCACTTAGTTCCATCTTTAACCCTTCCCTTATATCACTATTAGTGATGAACTCATTAATAACATTCATTATACATGATATCAACACCAGTCTATACTAAATGTACATCCTAATCAGGGAGGGAATCGTTTGGACTATTTATTCTTGGCCTTCACCATATTCGCTGAGGTAACAGGCGCTATCACCAGCCGATATTCAGAAGGATTTAAAAAACTGATCCCAAGCATTATCACGATTTTGGTGATTATCGCTTCTTATTTTTTCTTTGCAATTAGCCTTCGATATGGATTAAACATTGGAATCGGTTATGCGATCTGGGCTGGAGTTGGCGTTGTCCTTGTTGCCATTTTTGGATTAATTCTTTTCAAGGAAAAGCTAACCAAAAAGCAAATATTGGGCGTTATTCTGATCATTGTCGGTGTTGTAGCTTTAGAGATAGGATAATCTAGCAAGGAGTTAGTTGATAAGATAGGAAGTGATTATCTTGGCATATATTTATCTTTTTCTTGCCATTTTCCTGGAAATCATTGCAGCCATCGCAACGCGTTACACAGATGGATTTACGATTCTGTTACCAACTGCCATTACAGTACTATTTGCAGCTACTTCGTACTATATCTTTTCACTTAGTCTAAAACATGGAATGAACATTGGTCTCGGCTATGCGATCTGGTCGGGTGTCGGTGTCCTATCAGTTGCTCTAATCGGTGCTACATTTCTAGGAGATCCTCTTTCGCTCCTGCAAATTGGAGGGATCATCCTGATTATCGCTGGACTATGGTTTGTTCAGCTTACAGAAAAAAAGGGAGATGGCGAATCGATTTAATTATTTAAAATAATATTATTATATTTATTTCGAATAAATCCTGGGGATCCTTGCCACATCAATGTCCGTCAAAAGGATCCCCATGCAACATTTCACATCAACAAAGCCCTTCCGCTCTCCTTCAACTACTCCCACTCAATGGTGGAAGGTGGTTTTGCGGTAATATCATAGACAACTCGATTCACGTGCTCAACTTCGTGGGTAATGCGATGTGCTATTTTATCCAAAACCTCATGTGGAATCCTGGCCCAATCGGCGGTCATACCATCAACAGAAGTAACAGCCCGGATGCCTACTGTATAGGCATATGTGCGTGCATCGCCCTTCACACCTACACTACGAAAATCAGGTAATGTGGTGAAGTATTGCCAGATTTCTCGATCTAATCCTGCTTTTTCAATCTCCTCACGTAAAATGGCATCCGACTCTCGGACAATTGCCAATTTCTCAGCCGTCACTTCTCCGATGATTCGAACGCCTAATCCCGGACCGGGAAATGGCTGTCGCCAGACAATCTCTTTCGGTAAGCCCAATATTTCTCCTACTTTGCGCACTTCATCTTTAAAGAGTGATTTCAAGGGTTCAATCAATTCCATCTTCATCTGTTCGGGCAATCCACCGACATTGTGATGTGATTTAATCGTTTGCGCAGTAGCGGTTCCTGATTCGATCACATCCGTATACAAAGTGCCCTGACCCAAAAAACGATGTTCACCTAACTGCAAAGATTCTTCTTCAAACACATGAATGAACTCATTTCCAATGATTTTCCGCTTCTGCTCTGGATCAGTCACACCTTGTAATTTGTTTAAAAACCGCTCACGCGCATCCACCTTGATCAGTCGCATTTGGAAATGATCTGAAAAGGTTTGAACGACACTTTCTACCTCGCCTTTCCGCAGCAATCCATGATCGACAAACATACAGGTTAACTGATCACCGATTGCTCGATGAATCAACACAGCAACCACCGATGAATCAATCCCACCGCTCAGCGCTAACAATACTTTCTGATCTCCTACTTGCTCACGAATCGCATTCACTTGATCCGTAATAAAGTTCTCCATACTCCAATTACCTGTACATTCACAAACATCAAATAAGAAGCGACGAATGAGATCATCTCCATGTTGCGTATGTTGAGACTCTGGATGAAACTGAACAGCATAGATCTTCTGTTCAGCAAAACTCATCGCAGCGACAGGCGTTGAATCTGTACTCGCATCAAGAGTGAACCCCTCTGGTGGAGCGGTGACAATATCCGAATAATCCATCCAAACCGTTTCCAATGAATCAAAATCGCGAAAGAGAGATTGCTGATTTTTCACACGGAGAATCGTTTTGCCATCTTCCTTTTTCTCCACACGATCGACTGTCGCACCAAAATGACGAGCAATGACCTGCATGCCAGAACCAATACCTAGGATCGGAAGACCCAACTCAAAGATTTGTGGATCGCAAACCAGTGATGAGTGATCAGCAACACGCTGGAACCCACCTGACAAGACGATTCCCTTTGGAGCGATTTCTTTTATCTCTGGAGCAGAAATATCATAGGGTACCAACTCACTATAAACCCCTAAATCGCGAATTTTTCTTGCAACCAATTGGTTATACTGTCCACCAAAGTCAAGAACGACAACACGTTCAAACAATTTTTTCATCATAAACCTCCTTATAGGATCAAAAAAACCGAGAACTATACCGCTGCCTGCGATATAGGACCCCGGTTTCTACCCCACAAATACGATTTAAACTTGTCGATGGGTCATGATAACCTCTCAATCAATGGAAGAAATGCCGGCGACCTACTTAAAATCTGAAACGATTCATCCCTTAAACATGTGTAATCGATGGATAAATTCTTAAACAAAATTATCATACCAATGGTAAAATATACGGTCAAGACTCTATGAATCCCTTTGCTTTATCATTATCTTTTATTTATTTTTTGGGAGATTTTATGATATAGATGAAGAAGGATTGGATATCGGTGACGAAGGCTCCACATGGATATGCACCTGTTTGATATGATCGAACGCCATCAATTTCTGTTCAATCTCCTCTGTTAATTGGTGACTTTTGAGAACAGATAGTTGCGGATGCACACCGATTGTGATCTCTACAAAAATATATTTGCCATGACTTCTCGCTCGAATTTCACGAACTTCTTGGACTCCTTCCACTTCTTCCAGAATCAACTTCTTCATCTGGGTCAATTTGTCTTGATCAAATCCATCCATTAACGAATGAATGACCGGACGCCCCAAGTCGATCGCTGTCTTAAGGATGAGCCCTCCAACCAAAAATGCCGCCAATGGATCAATCCAGGTAAACCCCCATCTTGTTCCAACGATCCCCACTGCTGCTCCCAAACTAACGAAAGCATCGGAACGGTTATCCAAGGCGGCTGCACGCAAAGCGCTGCTCTTTGATTTTTTACTCAAGTGAATGTTAAATAAATACACACAAAACATAATGACGGCTGATAAAATAGAGATATAGAATGCCAGGGGATGAATAGGAGCTGTGTTTTCCTGGAAGAACGCTTTGATGACGTCCACCCAGATATTGATACTCACAAGCGCCATGGATGATACAGCGACTAAGATCGCAACCGATTCAGCACGATTATGTCCAAAGGGGTGATTTTGATCGGCAGGACGACCCGCGATTTTCAAACCAATGAATAATGCAATGGAGACAACAATATCTGAAAGATTGTTAAATCCATCCGCGACGACGACAAGCGAATGAGCCCATCCCCCAACCGCAATCTTACTAATCGATAAAAAAATATAACAGAAGATGCTCAGACGAATCCCTTGTAATGCCGATTGATTCATGGTCAAGCCGTACACCCCTTTATTAATATGAGCATCTATATAATAAAAGATGACATTCATGTTAGTCTAGAGAAACGTTTTTTACTTAAGAAACGAAAAATGGAGTGAATCATGATTATTGGTTTTGGTAAATTTCCCTCTGTAGTATGATATAGATGAGTAAAGAAAAGGTGGGCTTTTAAAACATGTGGAATAAAGATGTGGTCAAAGAAGCATGTCGCAAATTCGAAGGGGATGAAAGCTCAATCCGCTTGATTGGTGGAACCTGCAAACATGTATTTGAATACACTCGACATCACGAATCTTGCATTCTAAAGTTGTTTCCAATCGCAGTCAAAGACCGAAAAGACATCGAAATGGAATTAGATTGGATGTCCTATCTTCGCGATCGAAAAGTCAAGATTCCTGAAGTGATTCCTTCCATTAATGGGAATCTTGTGGAGTCTATTCCCATTCTCCCGCTTCCTTTTTGTGCTGTTTCCTTTCGAAAAGCCGAAGGAGAAAAAGTAGATG
>JANWJM010000139.1 GCA_025449475.1 Thermoactinomycetaceae bacterium | reverse complement strand
GGTGGAAGCCTCTTTCCTTCAGCATCAACAGCAAACGGATTTGCTCAAAGAAAAGGTGGATGAACTGAAGTTCCTTCTTGAACAACAAACCGCTTTGAAGGAAGCGGAACAACAAAAATTGACTTTGTATCAAGTGAAGATGGCTCGACTGGAGCAGGAGCTTTTTCATCATGAACAAAGTGTGAATCAATATGAGCAAGAGTTAGAAAAAATTCGAGATCAACGCGAAGAGGTTCTCCAAGAGATGGATCTTTTACAACAGGAGTTAAACGAGCAGCAAGAAAAAAGGAAAGAGGTTCATCAACAGCTGCAGGAGCTTGAAACACAAAAAGAACAGATTCAACTTCGATTGATCAAAGAGAGAAAAGTCCGGGAAAACGCTATACAGCGAAGGGATTCCTATGAAGAAGAGATTCGTAAACACCAACAGTCTCGAAAAACATTGGAGGCGGAGATTCACGAACAGGAAGTACGTGTCAATCGGTTAGATGTTGAACTGAATCATGTTCTGGAGAAATTGGCTTCTGAATATGAACTTAGTTTTGAACGAGCAAAGGAACTGTACCCACCTAAAGAGGAGGTCAACCACCTTGAGAAAAAGGTTCGCTCACTGAAACGCATGCTATCTCAGTTGGGTGATGTAAATATCGGAGCAATTGAGGAGTACGAGCGCTTGTCGGATCGTCTCTCGTTTTTGCAGAGTCAGGAAGCGGATTTGCTCGAAGCCAAGCGGAAGCTGTATGAAATGATTGAGCAAATCGAGCAGGAGATGAGCAAACAGTTTTTGGAAGCAATTCAGCAAATTCGCCATGAATTCCAACTCGTCTTTTCGCAGATGTTTGGTGGGGGAAAGGCAGATTTACATTTGACCGATCGCGATCAATTATTAGAAACAGGGATTGAAATTGTCGCGCAACCGCCAGGTAAACGCCCACAATATCTCTCCCTACTTTCCGGAGGAGAGAGAGCATTGACAGCGATTGCACTGTTATTTGCGGTATTGCGCATTAAGCCTGTTCCTTTTTGTGTGTTGGATGAAGTGGATGCTGCTTTGGATGAGGTGAATTTGACGCGTTTTACCCGTTATATGAAAGAGTTTGCCAATCAAACGCAGTTTATTATTATCACTCATCGAAAACAGACCATGTTAGGAGCAGACGCGTTATATGGGGTCACCATGGAAGAATCAGGGGTTTCAAAGCTGGTTTCTGTTCAATTTGAAGCGTTGGAGCAACAGGAAATTGCCACAACACGTGAGTAGGAGGATATGAGATGAGTTTTTTTCAGCGGATCAAAAAAGGAATTGCTCAAAAAACGGGGTCGGTTACTCAAAAATTTATCAAAGGCTTACGAAAAACAAGCTCCGCCTTCGTTGGCTCTGTACAGGATCTTTTTACAGGGTATCGTAAGATCGACGAAGATTTTTATGAAGAGCTGGAAGAGATTTTGATTAGTGCCGATGTAGGGGTTCCAACAACGATGGAGTTGCTTGAGCGCTTACAAGAAGAGGTAAAAAAACAGAAGATCAAAGAACCGCTCCAATTGCAACCCTTATTTATGGAGTTAATTGCTGAAATGTTGAGCGATGACGAAGACAGCAATCGATTGCGAGTCAATGAAGAGGGGTTGACCATCTATCTGTTTGTCGGAGTGAATGGTGTTGGTAAGACAACCACCATCGGGAAGTTGGCTCATCAATTCAAGAAGGATGGCAAGAAGGTTGTGTTGGCTGCTGGGGATACTTTTCGTGCGGGCGCAATTGATCAACTTGAAGTTTGGGGCAAACGGGTAGGAGTTGATGTGATTAAGCATCAAGCCGGTAGCGATCCTGCAGCTGTAATCTATGATGGGATTCAGGCAGCAAAAGCACGAAAAGCCGATGTTCTGTTGTGCGACACAGCGGGTCGTCTGCAGAACAAAGTAAATCTCATGGAAGAATTGAAAAAAATCCATCGCGTGATTCAGCGCGAAGTTCCCGAAGCTCCCCATGAAGTCCTGCTGGTTCTCGATGCTACCACGGGACAGAATGCACTGCTTCAAGCGAAAACCTTTGGTGAAGCGGTCGATGTTTCAGGGATTGTCCTCACCAAATTGGATGGAACGGCCAAAGGCGGCATCGTGATTGCCATCAAACATGAACTCGGCTATCCCGTGAAGTTGGTCGGCTTAGGTGAACAGGCTGATGATCTTCAACCCTTTGATGCGGAACAGTTCTTACACGGCATGTTTCAAGAGATGATGGAAGAGGAAGAAAGTTGATAAAATCATTTTCCATCATTGAAGTGGAGTGATGGGGATGGGCGTGAATCCGTTCTATCAAGTATTAAAGGATGCATTGGTAGAGATAACTGAGGCTAAAAAATTTGTGAAGAGGACGCAATTCGCTGAAATTCCTGGTTCATTTCTTATAGGTTGGTGGTCTATACATTTATGGATGAATAATAATGACCATCCTGTATTATTGGGATTAAATTTAGCCGCATCGATCGCATTCATGGAATGGGCACAGAAAAGGGATCGCAAATTAAATGAGACATTGCATCATGCATCCGATGTAATTGAGGATTATCGAGTGACGAATGCTCACCTTCCCTTTAATAAGCAAGAGAAGAAGGAGATAGGAAAAAGAATCAGAGAAGCTGTTCAGGCAGCCAGATCCATGGGAGAAGTAGACTTGTATGATCAACTATTAGAGTTGGGGGAACGATTTGGATTTCCCCGAGAACAATTGCAAATACAGCAAAAGAAGAGTAGAGGTTTATTTAGATTATTTAGAAAAGAGGGAAAGGGTCCAGATTTTGAGGGTCCTGAGCTTACCCATTGACATCCATCCTTTTTTTCCGTATGATAGTCCCTGTAAAGGGTCATTCCTTGACACATGTGAGGTGAACCTCTGATGTTGGAACGGACGACAGAGATGAACCTTCTTTATGATTTTTACCATCCGCTATTAACCGAAAAGCAACGATTGCTTTTGGAGATGTATTATCTCGAGGATTGGTCACTGAGTGAGATTGCGGAACATCAAGGGGTCACAAGACAAGCTATTTTTGAGTCGATCAAACGAGCGGGAAAACTTTTGACGGACTTGGAAGAAAAGCTCCGTCTCATCCAGAAGCATCATCAGCGGCAGCAGATTGCAGAGCAATTACTTCATCAGTTGGAGAATCATTTGGATGCAAAAACCGTCGCTGAACCACTGATTCGAAAAATGATTGAACTTGATTAACCAAAGAATAGTTGGGGAGGTGAGCGGATGGCATTCGAAGGATTATCGGAACGTTTGCAAGCAGTGATGAAGAAATTGCGAGGAAAAGGGAAAGTTACTGAAGCGGATGTCAAAACCGCCATGCGTGAGGTTCGTCTTGCCCTGTTAGAAGCGGACGTGAACTTCAGAGTTGTGAAGACGTTTATCAATCGTGTGAAGGAACGGGCGATTGGACAAGAGGTACTTGCCAGCTTAACACCTGGGCAGCAGGTGATCAAAGTGGTACGTGAAGAGCTCACCCAATTGATGGGGGGGCAGCAGAGTGAATTGATTCAGAGCACGCGACCGCCGACAGTTGTAATGAGGGTCGGTTTGCAAGGGTCGGGAAAAACGACCACGACTGGAAAGTTGGCTCGGTTTTTAAAGAAACAAAAGCATCATCGTCCATTGCTTATTGCTGCCGATATTTATCGTCCTGCTGCGATCAAACAATTGCAGGTGATTGGTGGGCAACTGGAGATCCCTGTCTTTGCAAAGGATGAGCAGTCGGTTCCGGTTCAGATTGTCACAGATGGCTTGGCTCAAGCCAAAGAGAATGATCACGATTTTGTGTTAATCGATACAGCAGGTCGTCTTCATATTGATGAATCCATGATGGAGGAATTGAAGCAGATCCGTGAGGCGGTTCACCCCGATGAAATCTTGCTTGTTGTCGATGCGATGACGGGTCAAGATGCGGTCAATGTAGCCGAAGCTTTTAATCGTGAACTCACCTTGACTGGGGTTGTACTGACTAAACTGGATGGAGATACGCGTGGCGGAGCAGCTTTATCCGTGAAAGAAGTTACCAACTGCCCGATCAAATTCGTAGGGATGGGTGAAAAGATGGACGCTTTGGAACCTTTTCATCCGGATCGCATGGCCCAACGAATTTTAGGGATGGGTGACATCATTAGTTTAATCGAAAAAGCAGAACAAGCTGTCGATAAGAAAAAGATGAAAGAATTAGAAAAGAAAATGCAGACGATGTCATTCACTTTTGATGACTTTCTCGAGCAAATGCAACAGGTTCGGAGTATGGGACCGTTGGAAGAAATGCTGGCGATGCTGCCGGGTGCTGGTAAAATAAAAGGGATGAAGAATCTAACCATTGATGAGAAACAACTCAATCGGATTGAAGCGATTATTAAGTCGATGACACCTGATGAAAAGTCACATCCAGAAATCATTAATGCAAGTCGGCGCAAGCGAATTGCAAAAGGGAGTGGTGTGACGGTACAAGAAGTTAATCGGCTTTTAAAACAATTCGCCGAGATGAAAAAGATGATGAAGAAACTTACCACCATGACCAAAGGTGGGAAGAAAAAACGATTGAAGTTTCCATTTTCACCATTTTAGGGAGGATTTGAATATGGCTGTAAAAATTCGTTTAAAACGCATGGGTGCTAAAAAATCTCCTTTTTACCGTGTAGTTGTAGCGGATTCTCGTGCACCACGGGATGGTCGTTTTATTGAAGAGATCGGATATTATAATCCATTGACAGATCCAGCACAGATCAAAATCAATGAAGAACGAGCATTAAAATGGTTGGCAGATGGTGCACAACCATCCGATACCGTTCGAAGCCTTTTTCGCAAACAAGGAATTTTGCAAGAGGTACATGAAAGCAAATATGGTAAAAACTAACTTTCACCACACGGAGGATCAGGATGAAAGAGTTGGTTGAGTTTCTTGCACAAGCGATTGTGGATCACCCAGAGCAAGTGCAAGTAGTAGAGATTCCTCAAGAGGATGGAACGATTACGTATGAATTATCCGTTGCAAAAGAAGATATGGGAAGAATGATTGGAAAGAATGGGCGTGTCATACAAGCTGTCCGTACTGTCTTGTTTGCTTCGGCAAAAATGAAAAATAAACGGGTTCAGTTAACCCTGTGTGAGTAAAGGGGTTGTCAGAAACGGAGCATTTACTCGTAGGACGTATTGTAGGTACGCACGGGATTCGAGGAGAAGTGCGAGTGCTCTCCAATACGGATTTTCCGGAACACCGTTTTGCTCCACAAACAAGGCTCTTTCTATCCCATCCTAGTCTGCTTGAGCCGATTTCTGTTGTTGTGAAAAGGAGTCGACCACATAAGAACCTTTTCCTCGTCCAGTTTGAAGAATGGAATCATATCGATGAGGTGGAGCAATGGCGTAATGCCGAATTATGGGTTCCTATGACGGAAGCCGTTTTCAGCAGTCTCGAAAAAGATGAGTATTACTTTCATCAAATTATTGGTTGTTCGGTGCAAACGACAGACGGACAAAACCTTGGGAACGTTAAGGAGATCTTACGTTATCCCGCAAATGATGTATGGGTGGTAGAAGCGAGCGAGACGGGCAAAGAGATTCTACTTCCAGGTGTAAAAGAGGTCATCCGAGAGGTTGATCTCAAAAATAGGAAAATTACGATTGTTTGGATGGAAGGATTGGAATCATCTTGACACGGATTCATTTTGATATCCTGACGCTGTTTCCAGAAATGTTTCAGGGCTTTTTACATACAAGTATTATCAGAAAAGCCCATGAAAAAGGATTAATCGAAACACAAATTATCGATTTTCGTCAATTTGCAACGGATAAACACCGGATAGTCGATGATGCTCCATATGGCGGAGGCGATGGCATGGTTTTAAAACCAGAGCCGATTTTTCGAGCGGTTGAACATCTGTTAAAAGAACGCTCTGAACCGACTGAGGTGATTCTCTTATCACCTCAAGGTGAACCGTATACTCAACAGAAGGCTCAAGAGTTAGCGAGTGCTTCTCATCTTATCCTGATCTGTGGTCATTATGCTGGTTTTGATGAAAGGATTCGCGAACATTTGGTCACGAAGGAAATTTCGATTGGTGACTATATCTTGACGGGAGGCGAACTTCCCGCGATGGTATTGGTAGATAGTATCAGTCGCCTGATTCCGGGTGTTCTCGGAAATCGCCTTTCACCAAAAGCGGACTCCTTCACTGATGGATTGCTTGAATATCCACAATATACGCGTCCAGCAGAATTTCGTGGATACCGTGTACCGGATGTACTGCTCTCCGGAAATCATCAGCGAATCGAACAATGGAGGCGACGGGAGTCCCTTCGTCGGACATGGCGACGTCGCCCCGATTTGTTGCGATCGGCATCATTGTCAGAAGAGGAGCGTCGCTTTCTTTCGCAATTAAAGAAAGAAGCTCCAACAAAGGAATAATTGTTTTCTGAAGTCGTCCTATGATAAAATATCTTCGTTCAGTGCAAGCGCATATGTTTTGGAATTGACCAAAGGAGGTGTCATGTGATGCATCCCATACTACGTGAAGTCACAGAAAATCAACTGCGTAAGGATATTCCTGATTTCGGTCCTGGTGATACCTTGCGCGTCTATGTAAAAGTAAAAGGTGGACAACGGAGAAGCCAAATGTTTGAGGGAGTTGTGATCCAACGCCGCGGTACAGGCATTTCGGAGACGTTTACTGTTCGAAAGATCTCATATGGTGTAGGGGTTGAGCGTACATTCCCAGTCCACTCCCCACAAATTGAAAAAATTGAAGTGGTTCGTCGTGGGAAAGTTCGTCGCGCGAAGTTGTTCTATCTTCGCAATCGACGTGGAAAAGCTGCCCGTATTCGAGAAGCTTATCGAAAATAGAACATCTGAGCAAAAGGGCTTGAGATTCATCAAGCCTTTTTGCTTCCTTCCTATCAATATATAAATGGAGGGTATGTATGACTCCGTTCGAGCCGCGGCGTAAAAAGAAGAAATCGTTTTCAATGGATTGGATGGTTGTCATATCGATCGCCATTCTTTTTTCCTTGGTCATTCGTCTATTTTTGTATGAACCTTTTGATGTAATTGGTTCATCGATGCAACCCACCCTTCAATCTGGCGATTTTGTGATCGTAAATAAATGGATTTATCGCTTTGAACAACCTCAGCGTGGAGATGTGGTGGTTTTCCATGCGTTGGAAGAGAAAGATTACATTAAGCGTGTCATCGCTTTACCGGGTGAAAAAGTGGAGATGCGTAATGGTCAACTGATGATCAATGGAAAAGTGATTTTAGAACCGTATTTGCCTTCGACGACGCCAACGGATGACTTTGAAGAACAAACAGTTCCAGAGGGAAGTTTGTTTGTATTGGGCGATAATCGTCAAAATAGTCGAGATAGTCGGGATCCAGACCTTGGGGCTGTTTCGATGGATGAGTTGGTAGGAAGAGTCGATTTTGTTTATTGGCCATTTACAAGATGGAAAATGTTGAATTAAGCGGGTGAAAGGTTTGAGTATACAATGGTTTCCCGGGCACATGGCAAAAGCTCGTCGAGAAGTAGAAGAAAAGGTTCGACAAGTGGATATTGTCTTTGAATTATTGGATGCACGCTTGCCACGATCGAGTCAAAATCCAATGGTTCGATCAATCATCAACCATAAACCGCGCTTAGTTGTGTTTACAAAATCGGATCTGGCAGATCCCAAAGTGACTCAACAGTGGATACAGGATTTCAAAAAAAAAGGACTTATCGCTTTCGCTATCAATGTTCAGTCGGGAACCGGAGTGAAGCAACAAATCTTGGAAGCTGCTGAAAAAAATTTAGATGATCTTTTTGCGGCACGAGAAAGAAAAGGAATTCGCTCCAGGATGATTCGTGCGATGGTGATTGGGATTCCGAATGTAGGAAAATCATCACTGATCAACCGGCTGGCAGGGCGATCCAAAACAAAAACAGGGAACCGACCAGGTGTAACCAAAGCACAACAATGGATTCGCATGAAAGAGAGAATGGAATTGCTCGATACGCCGGGTATTTTATGGCCGAAGTTTGAACATCCCAAAGTAGGGTTTCGGTTGGCGGCAAGTGGAGCCATTAAGGAAGAATTGCTTCCCAAAGAAGAAGTGGCGTTAGACTTGATCGCGTTTTTGTTGGCACGATATCCTGATGTGCTTCAACAGCGTTATCGGATCGCCTCGCAAGAAATGGAAGCATGGGATTGTTTTGAACAGATTGCTGAGAAAAGAGGTTGTCTGCAAAAGGGTGGGGTTATCGATTTGGAAAAAGCGGCAGAGATCCTGTTGCAGGATTTTCGTTCAGGTCGATTGGGCAGAATCTCTCTAGAGGCACCTTGGGATTGGAAGGATGAATACGATTGATCAGCAAATGGACGATTCCAGAGATTCGGGAATGGCTCAAACAAAATCGCCATCTTTCGCAAGAGGAATGGAATGCCTTGTTACAGGATTCTCGAAAAGGAGTCCAACGATTAGTACGCACCGATCAGCGGCAACGCAAGAAAGAGCAGTTAGAGAACCACCGATTGCATGCCATGTGGAAATGGGAAACAATATCCTGGCGACAAGGTTATCAAGCGGGTGCAGGGGTGGATGAGGCGGGTAGAGGTCCTTTGGCTGGACCGGTAGTGGCTGCCGCTGTCATTCTTCCACCGGATTTTGACGTCACAGGAATCAATGATTCAAAAAAGTTAACAGCACGTGAGCGCCATACACTCAAACAACGGATTGAACAACAGGCGCTTCGGATTGGAATCGGGTTGATTGATGCAGCGTATATTGATCAACATAATATCCTGCAGGCTACTTTTCAGGCTATGCGAATAGCCATTGAGCAGTGTCAGCCGTTGGT
>JANWJM010000138.1 GCA_025449475.1 Thermoactinomycetaceae bacterium | reverse complement strand
TACTGCTTTTGGCCAGATAATCCCCTTTTCATCATGGTGTTGTTCAACGATAGCAGATAATAAACGACTAATATGTCGCTAACTTGGGACTCCTGAAACAATCTTCAGGAGTCTTTTTTGTTTATGGAGATGCTCATTGCCCAGATCCTATTACTTTTCGGGCAAGGTATAACGGGTAGAGATTGCAAGGCGGTTTAGTGCGTTGATCGTAATACAAAAAAATCGCCTTCCTATGGGAAAGCGACTCAATATAAGTTTTAATGATTGTGATAATATCGGCTAGCTCCTCATCACTATAAAAAGCTTTTGCTTGATTGTAGACTTCATCAGGAACATGGGTGTCCGAAACAAGGGTAATTGCCTCTGTGAGAGCAAGCACTGCACGCTCTTCAGGAGAAAAGAAATGGGTCTCGCGCCAAGCAGGTAGAGTATGAATGTGTCTTTCATCCACTCCAATCTTTTTTGCATCACGTGTATGCATATCGAGACAAAAGGCACAGCCGTTAATTTGTGAAGCGCGGATTTTAATTAGTTCTTGTAACCGAGGATCGATATTTGTTGATTGCGTGTAGTTATGCAGTCCTAATATCGCTTGATAGGCTTCCGGCGCGACTCGACTAAAGTTCATTCGATTTCCCATAATGAAACCTCCAGTTGAAAAATAATAATCGATATTACAGATAACTGTTGTCTATAATTAGGAGAAAAAAAGATATCACTTTAGATGTTGGTGAAACCAATTTTCGGTTTGTTGGTGAACCTCTTTTGGCAGCTCTTCCGCTAAAGTTTCTTGTAACCAACGCAATGTTTTTCCACGTAAATAATTGCGCATCTGCTCTTCTGCTTCGAGCATGGTCAAGTTGATCCGACAAGGGATGCGACCCGCCCGAACCATTTGTGCCCGCTGAGAGTCTCCTTGTCGATAGGGTACTCCTTTAGCGACGATATTCCGGCATTGAAATATGGGTTGCTTTCCTTCAATCGCTTCTACTACGTCTAAAAAGGTGATATTATCTGGACTTTTCACCAACTCATAGCCGCCTTTAACTCCTGGAATCGATTGGACAATACCTGCTTTGGTTAATTTGGTAAAAATCTTGGACAGGTATGATTCAGAAACTCCTTGAAAGGCAGCTAATACTTTCACACCAATGGGTTTTTCAATCGTCGGGTGAGCGAGGTATAGCAATGAATGGAGTGCATATTCAACACCAACACTAAAATGCATTTAGAAATCCCTCACTAATTATAGACAACTCGTGTCTATTATATATGCATTATTATTTTCAGTCAATGATTGTTTCTATAAGTAATGGTTCGATATAAAAATAGAAAAACGCCTTCAAGAATCTTTTATTTCGTCGAGGAAAGCTAGCTTGCGAAATATTGCGTAATCAAAACAGTCATGCTATCATAAAATTAATGTTTTTAATCTTCTGAGTTGAGTTGTGATTGATTGAGCCCATTGAGCTCTCTCACAATTCCTCAGAGATAGATTCAGGTTGAGTTGCGATTGATTGAACCAATCAGGTTCTCTCGCGATTCCCTGGGACAAGCTGCAATCGCAGCACAATAAAAAATCAAGGCTACAGGTCAGGGACTGGCTTTGACATATACCGTGTTAGGGCTGATAGCCATTAAGTTGTCTTAAGTAAACGTAAATGGCTATCAGCCGGGGACTTCTCCTCATCTGATAGTCATTTACGTTGCCTTACGGCAACGAATTGACTTCAAAGGAGTTGTAGATGAATGAACAACGAAAGAGGAGAGTCCCTCCTGGTAAAACAATCCGTTATTAAGAAAATAGCGGATGTAGCAAAAACAACATCTGATCCAAACGTGAAGATTGCAGCGATCCAATCACTGGAGAAGATTGCTGTAAAAGGATCAGATGAGAAAAAGAGCTATGTATCAAGGTTCTTTGAACCAATTGCTCTGAGTCTAATTTCCAATCTCCTTTGGGAGAATGGCATTAAAAAAGTAGCTGCCTGGATCGCTGCTACCCTATTCCGGGCTAACATGGTATTGGTTCCAGTCCTAATCCATGTAGCCCTCAAAACCCTACTTGCGTAGGGAAAGATAAGTGCAGTTCCCGCTGCACTTATCTTTATTATACACCTCAAAAAGCCACTCTGCAAGCAAGAAGAAAAAATACTCACATTAGTCCTTACCTTTTTCCTTCCAACAATATCTATTTAGTCCTCAGTTTGTTATTACGTCTGAATTGTACTTTTTGTGTGAAAGATTTGTTACGCTCAAACAATTTAATTGCTTTTTCCATTATGCACTAATTCGTGTCTGATGCAAAGGGACTAATGGTTCAGGAAACGCTCTTTGTTGTTTTATCGGCAAGTTGGTACATCAATTCATTAGGAATTGTACACGCTGGGTAAGAAGGTTGCAGAGATAAAGCAGGAGTAAAAAGGATGCCTCCAATACTTGATTATTTTATTCGTTTACAATATACAATCAGCTTTTAGTTAACGCAGAATTTCCCCCTCATGCCCTCGCCATCAAAACAAATTTTTCTTAGCAACATAGCCCTTTGCTGTATCGCTAAAGTTAAAGTGGCGTACAAGCGTTGTTCCGCGTTGTTTGAAAGGCTGATCAATTCCAGTCATGCATTGTCACTTCTGGTCACGGATACGCTCGATATGGGGCTTTGGTGTTTCGATATCGATATAAAAAATAGATATTTTTATAGGATTGAAGATATTTTTATTGGTAAATAAATCAGATATAATAAAAAAATATATAAATTTGTGATTAAAAAATTTTTAATCAATTATTTCACATCATGAGGAGTTAGCACATTGCTGTTAAGGGAACTTACCAAAGGAATCAAGGTAAAAGGCTTATTATCCGATCAAATTGTGACCATTCAGGATGTGCAGCATTATGGCGAAAGTGCTGCTGCGATTACTTTTGTCGATGAGAATGGCAATCCGTATCATCAGTTGGTCTATCCAGATCAGGCTTTACAGATGTCGATTGTCAATCAAGAGAAGGATTGGAATTTTAATGCGGATGGAGAGCGATTTCGTTTAGTTTCTGAGGCTTATCGGATTCAGATGGCGCATTTGTTTGATCCAATGCTTGCGATCCATTCGTCCCTGATCGATCCACTCCCTCATCAAATTCAAGCAGTTTATGAGAAGATGTTGCCCAAGCAACCGCTTCGTTTTTTATTAGCCGATGATCCGGGATCTGGAAAGACGATAATGGCTGGTTTACTAATCAAAGAGTTAATGTTGCGTGGTGATGTACAACGGTGTCTCATTTGTACGCCAAGCAATTTGGATGAACAATGGCAGGAGGAGATGGCAAGTAAATTTCAACTTTCATTTGATTGCATTACTTCGAAAACGATTAAGGAAAAGAGATTGAAGAATCCATTTCTTGAAAAAGATCTGGTCATCTGCCGGATCGATTTTCTAAGTCGCAATAAGGAAGCTAAGGAGTTACTGGAGCAGACCGATTGGGATTTAATTATTGTTGACGAAGCGCATAAGATGTCAGCCAGTTTTTATGGCGGTGAAATAAAAGCAACCAAACGCTATCGATTGGGAGAGCTGTTATCGCGCTTAACAAGACATCTACTTTTGATGACAGCTACCCCTCACAACGGTAAAGATGAGGACTTTCAATTATTTCTTAAGTTATTGGATGAAGATCGTTTTGAAGGACGATTTCGTGATGGTGTGGATCGAGTAGAGATCAGTGACATTATGCATCGTTTGACCAAAGAACAATTGCTCACATTTCAAGGAACGCCGCTTTTTCCGGAGCGAAGAGCTTATACAGTGAGTTATCAACTCTCACCGGAAGAAGAAGAGCTATATCGCGAGGTAACACAATATGTGCGCGATCAGTGGAATCGAGTCGAGCGACTGCAAGAGGATGGACGAAAAAAACGAAATGTTGGTTTGGCACTGACAATCTTGCAGCGACGGTTGGCTTCTTCTCCTGAGGCGATCTATCAATCGCTTTATCGACGGCGCTTAAAGTTGGAGAAATGGTTGCAAGAAGGAAAGCAATCATCGCGGCAAAAGGTTCTGTCGGATGCGGAGATATCTGACTGGGAAGAGATAGAAGATAGTGCAGTCATGGAAATGAAACTGCTGAGTTCTTCTAGCTTTGCTCAAACGGAACATGAACTGCGTGAAGAGATTGAGGTATTAAAACGATTGGAACGGAAAGCAAAACGATTGCGCGATAGTGGGCGTGATCGCAAATGGGAAGAGTTATCGCTATTGCTTCAGCGAGAGGGTCAGACTGATCATGCCCAATATTTAGTTGATTCATCGGGCAATCCAAAGAAACTGGTAATCTTTACTGAACACCGCGATACTCTGAACTATTTGGCAAAAAAGATTCGCACTCTGTTTGGGCGGAAAGAAGTGTTGGTTACGATCGATGGGCAAATGAATCGGGAGCAAAGGCAAAAAGCGCAAGCGTTATTCAATGAGGATAAAAATGTATTGATCTTATTAGCGACGGATGCAGCAAGTGAAGGGATTAACTTACATCGAGCCGCACATCTGATGGTGAATTATGATCTTCCTTGGAATCCCAATCGCTTGGAACAACGATTTGGGCGAATTCATCGGATTGGGCAGAAGGAGGTTTGTCATTTATGGAATTTAGTCGCGGAGAATACGCGAGAAGGTGAGGTATACTTGCGGCTGCTGACGAAACTGGAAGCGGAACGTCAGGCGCTCAATGGAGCCGTTTTTGATATTTTAGGGAAAGTTTTTCAAGGAAATCGATTGCGCGATTTGCTGATTGAAGCCGTTCGTTATGGTGATCGTGAAGATGTGAAGCAACGATTGTTTCAAACAGTTGATGCAGAGTTGGATCATGAGAAATTGCGCCAGCTGTTATCCCAGCATGCGCTTTTTCATCAGCCCTTTGATGAAGCAAAGGTGCAAGAGATGCGTGAACGGATGGAACATGCGAAGATTCTTCGTTTACAACCGAACTTTGTAGAGTCATTTTTCTGTCAAGCATTTCAATCCTTTGGTTGGACATTAAGACAGCGAGAGTCCGGACGTTATGAGATTCGTTCCATCCCTAATCAAATTCGAAAATACTGCAAAAATCAGTTTGGAGTGATATTGCCCAATCGATACAAGCGGATTTGCTTTGATAAACGATACTTACATGTAACAGGAAAACCGGATGCTGAATATTTGTGTTCGGGTCATCCCGTCTTTGATGCAGTGGTTCAATTGGTCCTGGAAAGAGATCGATCATTGCTGGAACAGGGAACAATTTTAGTGGATGAGGGGGATGAGCAGACAACCCCGCGATTGTTGGTTTATTTGGAGCATGAAATCGTGGATGAATCAACGTTGCCTAACGGCAATCGGCGTGTTGTTTCCAGACAAGTCGATTTTTTGGAAATTGATGAAAAAGGGCAAATCCAACGAGCTGGAATAGCGCCATATCTCGATTATCGAAGCATTCGAGCAGAAGAACGCGAACACATCCGCTTCATACTCCAACGATTACCTTGGAGTCGAGAACAAGTAGAGCAACAAGTCAAGCAGAAGGCAATTGAAGAAATTATTCCGGTTCATTTTAAAAGGGTAAAATCGCGTCGCGAGGAGCAGATAGCCAAAACGCGCTCTGCTGTCAAACAGCGATTGCAAAGAGAGATCAATTATTGGGATCACCGTGTTAGTGAATGGAAAGAGCT
>JANWJM010000137.1 GCA_025449475.1 Thermoactinomycetaceae bacterium | reverse complement strand
TGTCGATAAAAGCGGGGACATCTGTATTCCCGATGGCTAGATGAAACGATTTTCTCCCATTGGAAGCTCATGCACCTATTTGCGATTGGTGCATGGTTCTATTTGCTTGTTGTCTACATTTTAATATAAAGAACAACTACTTGAGTATCAATAACTTTTTGTATTTTTTGCATAGAATCATGAACTTGTTCCGTGATTTCGTGTATAAATAAACGCCTCCCTTCACTGATATGCATGGGCATACATATGTGGTGGGAGGCGGCAACTTTACTAGTTAATTCACCTGACTAGGTGGTATTTCTTCTTGCTTTTTCAAAATTTCTTGACTACCTGGCAAATCGTCAAACCACGCTGCATCGTCCGGACACTCGAGTTCCATAAAGTGTCCATAATAATCGGGATGACGAGCCTGATGGTATTTTAAGTAAATTTTCCCGTCTCGAACGGCCAAGATTTCGATTTTTCCAGATGTATGACTCATTACATATTTTAAACGTTTTCCTAAACCAGATGTTTTTGCTTTTGCGGCTTCAATAACGTTATATGCGTCTTTAAACGGTAAGACAAAATCCGCATTCCCAGCAACAGGACGGTTTTGGAAGACATAATAGGGTGTTACACCCGCCCAAGATAGCTTATCTAATAATTCACCAAACACATTCGGATCACTATTGATTCCACGTAAGATCGGAGTTTGATTCACAATGATAACGTTTGCACTTTGTAATGCTTTAATGCCTTTGTAGGCTTCAGGGGTCAATTCACGTGGATAATTAAAGTGCGCCATAACGTAAATCTTTGCATCAGGACGAGAGTAGGTTGCAAGCGTTTCAAGCAATTCATCATCTTCATAAATTCTCATCGGGTTAAATGCAGGCAACTTACTTCCAAAACGGATAATTTTTACGTGGGGGATTTGTCGGAGCATCTCAAGGATTTGTTTGATTTTGCGCGTAGCCAGTATGAGAGAGTCGCCACCCGTTAGCAAAACATTGTTAATTTGAGGGTTATTTTTAATATACTCTACACCGGGTTTGACATCCATCGATGTCTCTTTTATATCGTTTCGAAATAAGCGTTTGCGAAAACAAAAACGACAATATGCCCCACATACTTCGGAAACCAAGAGAAGTGCTGTTGTCCCATATTTATGTTGACATCCAGGAGCTACATAATTTAGATGTTCATCAGATGCATCCCAACGTCCATATTCATCGAGCTCTTTTTCTCTAGGAATAATGAGTTTGTAAATCGGGTCTTCAGGATCATCCCAATTGATTAACGAGAGATAATAATCGTTGATTCGAAAAACAAATTTATCAGTGATTTTACTAAGTATGTTTCTTTTCTCTTCCGGTATTGCTTCGATTTTCTTAATGTCGGTAATATAACGCGGCATCAAATCCCTCCATTACAAAATTAAATCATTACCATCCTATGCTGAGGTTGCTAGTCATCATTCATCATTTGAAGACGGATTTACCTATTTCAAAACCCTGTGCCTTTTGGGGAAGGGGTCTTTCTTATTATTTATGAGCAACCTCTCTTTTATAATAACATACTTTTTCCATACATATACCAAAATAGTTGAATAGATAAACAAAATTCAATCCAAGAGTAGATAAAAAACCCACCTCTTTGTCTTTCCTGAAGAGGAGGGTGTAAGGAACATGCTTATTTTGCACAGTTTTTTACATAGTAAAACAAAAACCAGACTGCATGATTTTGTTCATCGAGTGCAGCGCGACGGAATTTTTTTCGGATGGAACGATCCGTGGTTCGATCTGCGATATCAAGATAAAAATCGACCGTTTTTTGTTCGTCTTGCAAGGCGAATTGGAGCCCGTCGCAATAGTCTGTGGGGCAACGTTCTGTCAATTTGGGAATTGGTTTTTTTCCAGTGAGTTGAACATAAATTTTTGTGAATGTCTGAAAGTGTTTGCTTTCATCCCTGCGAATTTCAAGAATTTGTTTTCTTTCCTCGTTATTGGGTGCTTTCTTGGCAAGTTGTTCATAACAGTGAATGGCACTGTATTCACCATGAATGGCCTGTGTCAAATCTTTGAGTAATCGCTGATCCATCGACTCTTGAATATAATAAAAAGAGTTAGGATTCATTTTTTCGCTCCTTTGATCGAGTGTTCGTTCTTATCTTATGTCGTACAGGTATAAATGTTCATATTTTCATTTTGGGGGTATTATATCTTATTTATTGAAGATTAATTTAAAATTAACATAAATTGTTATTTACAAGACAACGCATTTATTGTTATAATCCCATTAGTGAAGAGATGAATAAGAACGTTTTATATGGAGGAGCCTGTCACCTAAGGGCTCCTTATTTTTATTTTCAATATGTTTTTGTGGAGGTAGTAAATGTTTATATTACAATTAGCGTTAATTTTATTAGCAACTAAATTGGCAGGACAGTTAAGCTTGAAACTCCATCAACCCTCCGTTCTCGGCAAGATTATCGTAGGTATTATTTTGGGACCTGCCCTTCTTGGATGGGTTCATGATACGGAATTAATCAGTGTATTTAGTCAGATCGGTGTCTTGCTTTTAATGTTTTTAGCAGGGTTGGAAACCAATTTAGAAGACTTAAATAGAAATAAAAAGTCGGCTACGTTCGTCGCAATAGGTGGAGTAGTCGTCCCCATCGTGATGTCTTATCTTGTTGCACAATATTATGACTTTTCAATGGCAGAATCGATTTTCATAGGGTTATTACTATCGGCTACCTCGGTCAGTATCTCCGTGCAAGTTTTAAGAGAGTTAGGTTGGTTAAATAGTCGAGAAGGGTCCGCCTTATTAGGTGCTGCGATATTAGATGATATCATTGTTGTCATGCTTCTTGCGATTGCGATGAGTATGTTTGTGGGTGTGGAGACCCATATCGCGTTATGGATTGGGAAAATCATTTTATTTTTCGTTATGATCATCTTGATTTCAAAATGGATCGTCCCCAAATTTATTCAAATTCTTTCGAGGTTTAAAATTACCAAAGCAGTATTAAGTGCAGGATTGATTATTTGTTTTGGTTTTGCTTATTTTGCTGAATCAGTTGGGATCGCTGGAATTATTGGCACATTTTTTGCGGGATTAGCCATTGCTCAAACGAAATACGGGCATAAAATTGAAAAACAGGTACAACCGATTGCTTATGGGGTTTTTATGCCGTTTTTCTTTGTAAGTATCGGATTATCTGTATCCTTTGAGGGGATTGGCGATCAAGTCGGGTTCATGATTATTTTCTCGATGATTGCCATTCTTTCTAAATTTATTGGATCGGGAATCGGTGCTCGGTTAACAGGATTTAACTTGCGTTCATCTATGGGGATTGGTGCTGGGATGGTCTCACGCGGGGAAGTAGCGTTGATCCTCGCTGCAATGGGCTTAGACAGCGGTTTGTTACCCATTAATTATTACACTTCCATGATCATCGTGATTATAGTAACCACATTGGTTACACCACCATTACTCAAAGGGATATTTGGAACGCGGAACCCATCCGAACGACAGGTTGAAAATTAGACCCATCCGTGTTCATATGCATATCGTGTGAGCTGTACCCGATTCCGGAGATGGAGCTTCTGCATAATATTTTTGAGATGATTTTTTACGGTGTATTCCGAGATGACCAGTTTTGCGGCAATCTCTTTATTGCTCCACCCTTTTGCGACCAAAGATAAGATTTCTTTTTCTCTTCCAGTCAAAGAAGGATCTTGTCGGGTTTCAGTGGGTTGATTAAATTCTTTTAACATGCGATGAGCCACTTTTCGCGGGATGGTAATCTCATCGGTTAATAAGGAATGTAAGTATTCGAGCCAGAACTCAGGATGCAAATTTTTCAACAGATAGCCTTGAGCGCCTCTTTTGAAGGCTTCAAATAGGTCCGAAGCATCGTCGGAAACTGTTACAATCACAATTTTAATAGCGGGGAACCGTTCTTTGAGAATGCCTGTTGCTTGAAGACCATCAAGGACAGGCATATTGATATCGATCAGTACCAGATCAGGAGTCAGTTCCTCCGTGAGTTGGATAACTTCTTTGCCATGGGTGGCTTCCCCAACAATTTCAAACATCTGATCCGACTCGAGGATCAAACGCATCGCTTGACGTGCATGTTGGTGATCATCTCCGATAATCACGCGATAAGGTGCAGACATGTTTATTGCTCTCCTTTGGTAATGGTTAAGATGGTTTTTCCTTGTTGCCGCTTAAACGTAAGTTTCCCTTGAATCGATGCCACGCGATCACGCATGATTTTCAAGCCATAGCGATCCGGTTTGAAAAAAGGGTTTTCCGTAAACCCTTGTCCATTATCTTCAATGTTGAAGTACCAACCCTTTTGGGTGTGATAGAAATGAATATCGACACGGGTTGCGTGAGCGTGTTTACGGATATTGGATAGCGCTTCTTGCAGGCAGGCTAACAACTCGATTTTTTCCTTAGGTGAGAGTTCCACTTCTTGGATGGAAAGGTCAAGGGATACTTCGATACCAGTATCGGCAAAAAATTGGTCGGTCAATTCTTGGACCCGTGTTTTAAACGTACTATGCAGCGTGGGAGCAGGTGCACTTTTGAGATTGGAGATCGAATGGCGAACATCATCATGAATCTGACGCAAATGTTTGTCCAATGTTTCCCATTCCTGATCCTTCTCTTTTTTTTGTTTCATCTGTTTGATTTGCACGGTACATAAAAAAAGAGATTGTGCAATCCCATCATGCAATTCATGTGCAAGACGCTCACGCTCTTGCAAGATCGCTTTCTCCTCCCGTTCTTTTTTTAATTGTTCTTGCAACTGTTCATAACGTTGAAAGAGCGGAACCAAAAAGATCATTGTGACCACAAAAACAATTACCGGGGATAACCAATTTCCGAGCTCCATGGAAATATAGGAGAGGAGAAACTCATGGCGAATATATTCCCACAAACCAATAATCATGGTTGGGATAATTAAGATCAGCCATTTGATCTGTTTATCAGACATCTCGAAGTCTCCTTCTCAAATCTCTATAGATAGTGTAGCAAGATCGAGGAGTGATTTGCATCGGTTTGCGCTCTCATATATGTCATATTATGTACAAAATAATAATCCAAAAGGGCTATTTTGTGGATCCAGTCTTTTTTCTACAATGAAAGTAGGAAGTAGTTATACGAAATTAAAATCATCGAACAATCGTAATCATCGAAAGGACGGAGAAGTCAATGTGGAAACCAAGATGGATCAGTCTTTTGGGACTCTTGTTCCTCCTACTTGTTGTATCGGCTTGTCAAACCAATACCGATTCAGAAAGCAAAGAAAATCAGCAGCAGAATCATGAGGAACATCCGGAGAATACGCTTTCGACAGATCCATTAGAAGTCGAGATCGATCTGCCGGATCAACTTCCGGTAAACCAAGAGACTGTATTGAAGGCACGGTTGACACAAGGAAAAGAGGATGTCAACGATGCACAAGAGGTTCAATTTGAAGTTTGGAAAGCGAACCATAAAGAGCAGAGCGAAATGATCGATGGAGAATTGGAAAAAGACGGGGTTTACACTGCGAAAAAAACCTTCAAAGAGGATGGCATCTATTATGTACAAGCTCATGCAACAGCTCGAGGCATGCATGTGATGCCTGTTAAAAAGATCGTGGTTGGAGAAGGGAGCAAAGAAGAGAAGGGAACCAAGAAAAAGGAAGATTCTTCACAAGAACAAACTTCCCATCAAGAGCATCATCATCACCACTAAATTCATGGAGACTCTGCAATGCGTAGAAGCAAAGCTTGTCGATAAAGTGTGGTTGTCGACAAGTTTTTTTTCGATCGAAAATTCATGAAGTCCTGCTTTCAAACACATATAGGGATTCATTCTATTCCCTAAAATCTGAATGGGGGGATTTATGGAAAATATGTTAGAATAGAATAAAAACGAAGGATGGCGAAAAAATTGAGTCGCTTAGCTCAAATACATGCTGTTCAAAGAATGATTGAAAAGAGTTCATGGGGGAAATACTTTGGCTCGGATTTATCCAGCTTTCTAGCATGGTGCGATCTTCCGGGGAATCTTCTGAACGATCTTCAGGAATATCTTCAAAAACGTGAAAATCAACAGTCAGAGATCGAAAAACAACAGTTTGATGATGCCTCATTCCAAATGCACGAAACGTACGATCGAGATATCGCTCGAATGTTAGGAGATGCGGGTAAATCTACTCTGCAACTGCCCTATCATAATATTGGTCACTTTCAAAGAGCCTATTTTGAAGCAAGACAGGCGATTGAGAAGATCGAGGATATGGCTGGAAGAGAGTTGCCAAAAGCAGTCAAGCAGGCATTCTATCTTGGGGTTGCTGGTCATGATCATCACCACACAGGCTCCACCTTTCTTCGAGAAGAAGAGAAAAGTCCTTTATACCGATCTGTAGAAGGACGAAGTGCACACGTTGTTGATGATTTTTTAAAGGGAAAAGCGTATAACCCGTTAGCTCGAGCTTTTACTGCCTATACCATTTGGGCATCTACCTTTGGGGGTGAAAAAATAGGAATTGAGGTTAAACCACACGGTTTCTTTGGATTGTTGATGCGAACTGTAGATGTTCTTCCCTCCAAAGACTTTGTAACCGCTGTTCACGATCAGACGAATCTAATGTATGGTGAAACACCTGCTGTTACCCCGCCTGAAGATGAAATCGGACTGATTCGTGATAGACTTGGTTTTATTGATCATTATATTGATCCGACACTTAAAAAACTAAATGAGTCCAATATTATAGCTCATTTAATATCCCTTTTTCCAGAAGTAGATGCAGAAAGATTGAAAAGACAGTTCGAGCAACGATCCTTAACTCAGCGTTTAGGGTGGGATGATCGGTTGGACGAACATAGAAAGTCATATGAAAGAGCTTTGAGAGAAGGAACCCATGACAGAGATATTGTATCATCTAGTATGGAATTGATAAGAGAGACGTACAAGCTAGAGGGGCTTTTATGAGGAATAACTGATCAGAATGTTTCTGATCAGTTATTTGTTGACTCTTTTGGCGCCCCAATAATGCTTTTTGGCATAAGAACTATTGATCGATTCGATTTGAAGATGCAGACGGGAGTTTTTGTTGGAGATAAAATTCCCATTTCCTAGATAGATCCCGACATGTGAAATTCCTGCTTTATATGTACCTTGAAAGAAGACCAAGTCGCCTGGTTGTAGATTGTTTTTAGCGACAAATGTTCCCACTTTTGACTGTGCTTCTGCTGTTCGTGGAAGTTCAATGCCTCGGTATTGGCGAAACACATATTGGGTCCAACTGGAACAATCAAAATAGGGATAACTTTGGGCACCAAAAACGTATTTCACTGTTCCGATCATCGCCCGCGCTTTGTTGAGCCACGAAAGATCGGATACAGCTGGTTGTTCTAGAGTTCCCTCTGTAGAG
>JANWJM010000136.1 GCA_025449475.1 Thermoactinomycetaceae bacterium | reverse complement strand
GTTGTGATCATTGATACACAACGTGGTGGTCCTTCAACAGGATTACCGACCAAGCAAGAACAAAGTGATGTTTTAGCAATGCTTTATAGTACACATGGAGAAATCCCGAAAATTGTGATTGCTCCAAGTACGGTGGAAGAGTGTTTCTACGATACGATTGAAGCGTTTAATCTGGCCGAACAATATCAATGTCCAGTGATTCTTCTTTCCGATTTAGCGCTTTCACTAGGAAAGCAAACGGTTGAACCTCTTGACTATGATCGAATTCAGATCGATCGAGGAAAGTTGATCACGGATGAAGCGTTGCCGGAGCTAGAGCCATCACAGCTGTTCAAACGCTATGAAAACACAGCCGATGGGATTTCTCCACGTGTATTGCCTGGGAAAAAGAATGGGTTGCATCATGTAACGGGAGTCGAGCATGATGAAATGGGTCGCCCATCTGAAGCGCCCAAAAATCGGAAGATGATGATGGACAAACGCTTAAGAAAGTTAGCAAACGGGATCTCTTTCTCGAACCCCGTTAAATTGGATGTCAAATATGAAGAAGCAGATCTTTTGGTGGTTGGTTTCAATTCGACATATGGTACCATTCAAGAAGCAAAAAGTCGTTTAGAGGCTGATGGATTGAAAGTGAACCATGCTCATGTTCGACAACTTCTTCCATTCCCAACAGCGATGATGAAAGAACAAATGTTGAAAGCGAAAAAAGTGATCGTTGTCGAAAATAATGCAACGGGACAACTCACTTCTCTGATTAAGATGAATGTTGGCATGGCAGAAAAGCTCGTTCACTTTGGCAAATATGATGGGAATCCATTCTTGCCTTCCGAAGTTTACAATCAATGTAAGGAGCTGTTCGTTCATGGCAACGTTTAAAGATTTTCGAAATAAAGTTAAACCCAATTGGTGTCCAGGATGTGGAGATTTTTCAGTGCTTGCAGCCATGCAGCGTGCATTTGCCAATCTTGGATTGGAACCTGAAGATGTAGCGTTGGTCTCTGGGATTGGTTGTTCCGGACGAATTTCCGGATATATCAATGCATATGGGTTCCACGGGGTGCATGGTCGTGCCTTACCCATTGCCCAAGGGCTAAAGTTGGCGAATCGTGACTTAACCGTGGTGGCAGCTGGTGGTGATGGCGATGGATTTGCGATCGGAATGGGGCATACTGTCCATGCAATTAGACGGAATGTCGATATCACTTACATTGTGATGGATAATCAGGTCTATGGCTTGACGAAAGGACAAACTTCCCCTCGGAGCCAAATTGGATTTAAAACCAAAAGTACACCCAATGGTTCAATCGAAGCCGCGATCGCACCGATGGAGATGGCTCTCACTGTGGGGGCGGGTTTTGTTGCCCAATCCGTATCGAGTGATCTAAAACAATTGACACGTGTGATCGAGGAAGGAATTAAGCACAAAGGCTTTGCTTTGATCAATGTCTATAGCCCATGTGTGACCTATAATAAGATCAATACTTATGACTGGTTTAAAGAAAATCTGACCAATCTTGAACAAGAAGATTCCTATGATCCATCAGATCGTCAAATGGCGATGCAGAAATTGATGGAACATGAAGGACTAGTGACGGGAATTATTTATCAAAATAAAGAGCGCAAGTCATATGAAGAAATGGTCAAAGGGTTTAAAGAGGTTCCTCTTGCTCAGCAAGATCTTCAATTATCTAGAGAGAAATTCAACCAATTGGTATCAGAGTTTGCTTGATCGATAAAAACCACTCGCTGGAGTGGTTTTTATCTTTCGAAGGAGAGATTGATCGATGAAATGGACAGTACTTGGCTTCCAGTCTCCTTTTCCAGGAGCAGATGGAGCGACACCTGGTTATTTGCTGGAGGCGAAAGAGAAGAAGATATTGATCGATTGTGGGAGTGGAGTGCTTGCTCAGCTTGCCAAGAGGATGCCTGCTGATGCTCTGGATGCAGTCATATTGTCTCATCTTCATGCGGATCACTTTTCAGATATTTGGGTGTTGCAACATGCACTTTTGATTGCACAGCGGAATCAAAAGGATTTTAGATCGCTACCGATTTGGATGCCTAATCAACCGCGGCAATGGTTTCAGGCGATTCAGGCGAAACCACTGGTGAAGGTACAGGTGTTGAGAGAGGGGAGAACGATTGATCTGGGGGAGGATCTGACTATAACCTGTTATCGAACCGATCATTCTATCCCCTGTTTTGCGATGAAGATTAGCGACGGGAAATCGACGATTCTCTATGGTGCTGATTCAGGACCCGATACACGTTGGGAACAGATGGGGGTTGAGCATGATTTGGTGATATTGGAAGCGACATTTTTAAATGAGAATCTCCCCTCTCATCCCACGGGTCATCTCTCAGCAAGACAAGCCGGTGAAATCGCTGAGGCGATGAAGGCGAAAAGTTTGTTATTAACCCATTTCTTTCCAACATATGATTATCGTCAAGTCGTTCGGGAGGCCCAAGAGAGGTATTCAGGGAATTGTATGGTAGCGCGGAAGGGATTGACGATTGAAATAGGTAAAAGAAATGGATGATATGTCGTGGAATTGCTGATGTAAAAAGGCGCTTCCACGATTATTTTTTTTGGGATCGCATATCCTAAATGAAAACGATTACATCCCCAGAGGAAGTGGATAGTTTGAGTGGAAAAATGGATGCACTGGTCAAGGAAGATCGGAAAAAAGGTGCAAAGATGCGGCAGGTTTCCATCCCGTCGATTCAACCCCATGAGGTATTGATTGAGGTGAAAGCGGCTAGTATTTGTGGGACGGATTTACATATCTATCAGTGGGACGAATGGGCATCCAAGCGTGTTCACCCTCCCTATATCTTTGGACATGAGATGAGCGGAGTGGTTGTGGAAGTGGGTGAAAAGGTGACGAATGTAGGTGAAGGGGATCAGGTTTCCTGTGAGACTCACATTGTATGCGGAGAATGTTCAGCCTGCTTACGTGGGGAGTTTCATATTTGTTATCGGACAGAGATTATCGGTGTCGATCGCGATGGTTGTTTTGCGGAATATGTGGCTATGCCTGCTCAAAATGTATGGAAGAATCATAACAAACTTCCTTTTGAAGTGGCAACGTTGATGGAGCCCATGGGGAATGCAGTTCACGCTGTGTTAGCTGGGCCGATTGTGGGCAAACAAGTGGCTGTGGTCGGTTGTGGACCCATTGGTTTGATGGCGATCGCAGTCGCAAAGGCAGCAGGAGCTTTACAAATTATTGCACTGGATTTAAACCCGTATCGACTTCGTTTGGCTGAGCGGATGGGTGCAACAGAGTTTATTCGTTCGGATCGAGAGGATCCAATTCTACGAGTAGAGGAAATCACAAAGGGAAAAGGGATCGATGTTGTTTTGGAGATGTCGGGTCACCCGGTAGCGGTCGAGCAAGCTTTTGCCATCTGTGCGAACGGGGGCAGGATTTCATTGCTGGGATTACCAGCGAGACCCGTTTCTTTAAATGTTACCGATGATTTAATTTTTAAAGGTGTGACGGTTTATGGGATTACAGGGCGGAAAATGTTTCAAACTTGGGAACAGACTGCTGGATTGTTGGAGTCAGGACGAGTCGATGTAAGCCCATTGATTACGCACCGTTTTCCACTGAGTGATTTCGAAAAAGGATTTGCATTGATGCAGGAAGGACGATGTGGAAAAGTAGTATTTTGCATGAATGGATGAAAGGATGTAGATACAATGAGTAATTTCGAATTTTTAGACCAAACGATAGAAAAATGGAAACAATCCGGTACGTATCGCCCCTTGATCGATCTGGAGTCGGCTCAAGGGGCGAAGGTGAAGATCGATGGAAAAGAGATGATTCAGCTATCCTCTAACAACTACCTCGGTTTAACGACTCATCCTTACTGTGTGCAGGAAGCAATCAAGGCGATTCAACAGTGGGGCGTGGGAACAGGCTCTGTGCGGACGATTGCTGGAACGTTCTCGCTGCATCAAGAGTTTGAGGAAAGATTAGCGGAATTTAAACAGACGGAAGCAACACTGGTGTTTCAATCAGGCTTTACAGCAAATGTTGGTGTTCTCTCCTCTATTCTCAGTGAAGAGGATGTGGTGATCAGTGATGAATTGAATCATGCGAGTATAATAGACGGGATTCGGCTGACGAAAGCAAAGCGGATCATTTATGATCATTCCGATATGGATGATTTGGAGCGTGCACTAAAAAAATCCCAATCTGCTCGTGTCAAGCTGGTGGTGACAGATGGAGTGTTTAGTATGGATGGCGATATTGCTCGATTGCCTGAAATTGTGGAGTTATGCGAGAGATACCAAGCGTTGGTGATGGTCGATGATGCGCATGCCAGTGGTGTGTTAGGAAGATCAGGTCGTGGTTCTGTTGACCATTTTGATTTACATGGAAAGGTTCAGATCCAAGTAGGTACGTTATCCAAAGCGTTCGGGGTATTAGGAGGATATGTGGCAGGAAGTAAAGTGCTATGTGACTATTTGGTCCATCAGGCACGCCCCTTTTTATTCAGCACTTCTCATCCTCCAGCCGTGGTCGCAGCATGCCAAGCGGCTCTCCATATTTTGCAAACGGAATCCGTATGGATGGAGAAATTGTGGAGGAATACAAAAATGTTTCAATCCGGTCTGGTACAGTTGGGCTTTGATATTGGTCATACACAGACACCGATTACCCCGGTAATGGTACGGGATGATGCATTAGCGATCCGTTTTTCGAATCAACTTCAAAAAGAAGGGGTTTTTGCACAAGGGATTATTTATCCAACGGTTCCAAAAGGAAAAGCGAGAATTCGTACCATTGTCACTGCTTTACACAAAGAAGAGGAGTTGGAATATTGTTTGGAGGTCTTTGAAAAGGTTGGACGTCAATTGTCGTTGATTTGAACTAGAAGTCGTAGTCATGATCAAATAAACAAGTTTGCATAACAAACGTAATCAATCAAGAAAAATTTTGTATATATAAAATTAATGGAATTTTACCAAATACATATAAGTAGTTGACTTATATGAAATAGTATGGTTCGATTGAAACAAAATATGACGTTCCTATTGAGGAGCGGAGCAAACTTCCCCTCCATGGGATGAGCTACCATTTTTTGGATTCCGAAAAAAGGAAAAAAGATGGATTATACGGTCATCTGGGAAGACATCGACGGTGTTTGCGTTGCTGAGAGCCTTGAGATCAGGGGCGATGTCGAATTCGGACTGGTCAACGGAAACGTCGTGAGAGTTCTAGGCGCAGTCTACTCCAAGGGAGCGGTGGTCGGCAATAGAGTAATTTGCAAAGGCTTCGTCGATGGATTCGTTCACGCGAATACCATCTTTCTGCAGGAGCTTCATGGCGTGGTATTCGCCAAGTCGCTCGCCATCAAGGTTCCCACTGACCCCGTTAGTGCCATCAATGTCGGCACTAAAATCTATGGTCGGGATGTCTTTCTCAATTATGAGAAGCTCCTAGACATTCAGGTCAACGAAACTAGGGAGGAGTTGGACAACTTCTTTATCACGCACGTCGAGCCAGGAAAATGGCAGATCGAGAATCAGGGTGTCAGGCTCATCGTGACCGTGTTCGGGAGAAATGGTGAGCAGTGGCTTCGCGTGGACCATGAAGAGAAGTGCGAGAAATGCATCGCAAGATTTGTTGACTAGCTAAAAATAATGTTCGGATTCCGTAAAGAATTCGAACATTAATTTTTCTATTTAAATTTTAAACTAGTTTGCTACACAAACAAACTTTGACCTATGCCAACAAATAGGGTATAATCTTAAAGTTGCAAAGCATTGACAACAAAAGGATCTCGTGATTGATATAGATCAATAAAAAGCTAGAAAGGATGAGGATGATGAATAAAGGGGAGAAGGATTACAGCAAATATTTTATGACTCCCAACCTAAGATCAGCCAAAAAACGTGGGAAAGAAGAGGTTCAAGTTCTTCAGTTTGATCCCCTACCGGAAGAGCTAAAGACGATTGGGCACGGTAGACGTTATCTGATACTAACGTATGGTTGTCAAATGAATGAGCATGATAGTGAGACCATCGCCGGAATCTTAGAGGAGATGGGTTATACCGCGACGGTGGAAGAGTCAGAAGCAGATATTATTTTGCTAAATACGTGCGCCATTCGTGAGAATGCTGAGGATAAAGTGTTTGGTGGTTTGGGCAGACTGAAACAGCTAAAAGTTGAAAAACCGGAACTAATTTTGGGTGTTTGTGGCTGTATGTCCCAAGAAGAATCGGTGGTAAATCGAATTTTACAAAGCTACCAACATGTGGATTTGATCTTTGGAACGCATAATATTCATCGTCTCCCTTACTTGTTGCAAAATGCATTGTTTAGCAAAGAGATGGTTGTAGAGGTTTGGTCAAAAGAGGGAGATGTAGTCGAGAATATGCCCAAAGTTCGACAAGATGGTTTGCGCGCTTGGGTAAACATTATGTACGGTTGCGATAAGTTTTGTACCTATTGCATCGTCCCCTATACTCGTGGCAAGGAGCGGAGCCGTCGCCCCGAAGATGTATTGCAAGAGATTCGAAATTTGGCACGTCAAGGATATCAAGAAGTGACTCTGTTAGGTCAAAATGTGAATGCCTATGGGAAAGATTTTACGGACATCGATTATCGGTTTGCCGATCTGATGGATGATGTAAGGAAGATTGGAATTCCGCGTGTTCGTTTTACAACGAGTCATCCCCGAGATTTTGATGATCGATTGATAGAGGTGTTGGCCAAAAGAGGGAACCTTGTGGAACATATTCATTTGCCGGTACAATCCGGAAGTAGTCAGATTTTAAAATCGATGGCGCGCAAATATGATCGTGAATCCTATCTCGATCTTGTCCTG